>JAATFK010000422.1 GCA_015655225.1 Solirubrobacterales bacterium
ACGGTGTCCCCCCGGCCCGTCCTCATCCCCGCTGCTTGGCGGCGTACAGCTCGGCGTCGCCGCGCGCGATCAGCGTGTCGAGCGTGCTGCCGTCCTCCAGCTGCGCGAAGCCGACGCTGATCGACGCTCCGGGGTGGCAGATCCGCAGCGTCGCCTGGATCGCCTCGAAGCGCGTGGCGGCGTCTGCGAGGTCGGCGTCGGGCAGCGCGCAGACGAACTCGTCGCCGCCGAAGCGCACGACCGGGTCGTAGGAGCGCAGGTTCGCCCGGATGCTCGTCACGACCGCCACCAGCAGCCGGTCGCCCGCCGCGTGGCCGCCGCGGTCGTTGTGCGCCTTCAGGGCGTCCACGTCGACGCACGCCAGCACGAGCCGGCCGCTCGCCCGCCGCGCCCGGTCGATCTCGTGCTCCAGCGCGATCGTCCCCATCCCCCGGCGGTAGGTCCCCGTCAGGTCGTCGACGTGCGCCTCCGTCAGCGCCGCCCGCAGCTCCTCGCGGTCTCTCCGCGCCTGCTCGCGGTCCTCGGCCGCCCGGCGGCGGTCCGCCGCGGCGCGCTGGCGCTCCTGCGCCGCCCGCTGCCGCACCTCGGCGACCGCCTCGGACTCGTGCGGCGCGAGCAGGCGATCGCGCGCGGCCGCCTCCAGGTCCCGCGCGTCGCAGGCGAGGTCGCGCGCCCGCGCGGCGTCGTCGCGCAGGTCGGCGGCCGCCAGTCGCGTCAGCGCCGCGTGCGTCCGCGCGAGCGAGGTCTCGGCGTGCGTCGCGCACGCGACCGACGCCGGGTCCCACTCGCTCGCCGCCGCCGGCTGTGCCGCCGCCTCGAGCGGGCTGGGCTCGCCGAGGCGCCAGTCGCGCGCGTCGGCGTCGGCGCTCATCGCCCTCGGTCCTCCCGATCGCTTACGCCCAGCATGAGACCTCACCGCTCATTGCTCCGGATGACTGTCCTCTGATTTCTGAGAATGTCAAGCGGTGGTGTCGCTCAATCGGCGTAGGGTCGGTGAATGCCGACCGAGCGACTGAGCGAGGTGCTTGCGGCGATGGCGCTGGTCGGCGAGCGGCAGGCGGTCTCGCTGGTCGACCGCGTCTGCCTCGCCGCCGTCGCCCTCCTCTCCCTCAGCGGCGCCGGCCTCTCGCTGATGGTCGACGGCGAGCTGCGCGGCACCGCCGGCGCGTCCGACGGTCCCGTCGCCGCGATCCAGGAGCTGCAGCTGACCCTCGGCGAGGGTCCCTGCGTCGACGCCTGGGCGAACCGCACCCCGGTCCTCGAGGCCGACCTCGCCTGGCCCGCGGCGACCCGCTGGCCGGCGTTCGCTGCCGCCGGCGTCGCCGCCGGGATCCGCGCGGTCTTCGCCTTCCCGCTCCACCTCGGCGCGATCCGCGTCGGCGTCCTCGTGCTCTACCGCGACCGTCCCGGCGCGCTCGGCGACGCCGAGCTGGCCCGCGGCCTCGTGCTGGCCGACGTCGCGACCCACGTGATCCTCGGCCTCCAGGCCGGCGCCGCCCCCGACGAGCTGCACGTCCTGCTCGCAAGCGAGCCGCCCTACTGGGCAGAGATCCACCAGGCGACCGGCATGGCGTCGGTGCAGCTCGGCGTCTCCCTCGACGAGGCGTTCGTGCGGCTGCGCGCCTACGCCTTCGCGCACGACCGTCAGCTGCGCGCCGTCGCCCGGGACGTGGTCGAGCGCCGTCTGCGATTGAGCGAGGACGGGCGCACTGCATAATGATCGACAATCGAGGCTGATCGAGGACGAGCGATGACACGAGAGCAGCGGATCGTTGAGACCTTCGTCGAGTTCGCCGACACGATGGTCGACGACTTCGACGTGGTCGACTTCCTGCACCGGCTGGCGAGCCGCTGCGTCGAGCTGCTCGACTGCGACGAGGCGGGCCTGCTGCTCGCCGACGCCGCCGGCGCCCTGCGCGCGGTCGCCTCGTCGAGCGAGCGCACGGAGGCACTGGAGCTGCTCGAGTCCCAGAACGAGGAAGGTCCGTGCTTCGACTGCTTCCGCCGCGGCGACCCGGTCTTCAGCGACGACCTCGTCGCCGACCGCGCGCGCTGGCCGCAGTTCGCGCCGATGGCGCTGGGGAAGGGCTTCCGCTCGGTGCAGGCGGTGCCGATGCGCGTGCGCGGCGAGACGATCGGTGCGCTCAACATCTTCCGCGCCGGCGCCGGCCGCCTCGACGACCAGGACATTCCGCTTGCGCAGGGAATGGCCGACTTCGCCGCCGTCGGCCTCGTCCAGGAGCGTGTCGTGCGAGAGGCACGCGGTGTCGTCGAGCAGTTGCAGGGAGCGCTCAGCAGCCGCGTCGTGATCGAGCAGGCGAAGGGCGTCCTGGCCGAGCGCGCGGGGATCGGCGTCGACGTCGCGTTCGCGCGGCTGCGCGGCTACGCGCGCAGTCACAACCGTCGCCTGGGCGACCTCGCCCGCGATGTGATCGACGGTCAGTTCGACGCGTCGATGCTCGACGTCGCGGACTGAGGGGCGCCACGACGACCGCCCCCCTGGCGCTCGGCTCGATTGAGGAGTAGCGTGCCACTCGCGCTCGGCACGTCCGTGCGCTCGTCGCTCCAGACCCCGGTGGCGCCGTCCGACCGCGCCCGCCACGACTGGAGACCGATGCGAGTCGAGCAGCAGGATCCGACGAGGTTCGCGACCGCCGACGACTTTCAGCTGCTCGTCGCCGTCGCCGAACGGCAGGTCGGCGCCGTCTGGGAGATCTACGGCCGTTACGCGCTCCGCCTCTATCGGCTTGCGAGCGAGCTCGCACCCGACCCCCAGCAGGCCGAGGGCGCGGTGCTCGACGCGCTCGTCTCCCTCTGGCGGGAGCCGAGCGCGATCGACCTGCTGGGGCAGACCCTCGGCGTCGCGCTCGCCGGCGACGTCTACCGGCGCTGCACGGGGGCGGAGCCGTCCTCCGAGCCCCGGCGCGACCTGCTCGCGCTCGTCGCGCTCGGCGACCACACGCGCGGCCAGGCCGCCCGGCGCGTCGGCCTCGCGCCGGAGGCGGCCGCGCGGGTGCTGAGCGCCGCCGTGCGGGGCGCGGCGTCCGCGCGCCGCGTCGGGCCCGCTCCCGCGCGCCCACCCGCCGACCCCGCGCCGCCGAGCGAGTCCGCGGACCTACCGCCGTCGCCAGCCGAC
>JAATFK010000426.1 GCA_015655225.1 Solirubrobacterales bacterium
CACGCTCCGGGAAGCCGGTTTCACGCGCGTCTCGCTCGGGATGCAGAGCGCGGTCCCGCACGTGCTCGACGTGCTCGACCGCCGCCACACGCCCGGGCGCCCCGCCGCGGCCGCCTCGGAGGCGCGCGCGGCCGGCTTCGAGCACGTCTCCCTCGACCTGATCTACGGCACCCCGGGCGAGCGGGAGGAGGACTGGCGCCTGTCCCTCGAGGCAGCGCTGGCGGCGGGCCCTGACCACGTCAGCGCCTACGCGCTGACGGTCGAGCCGGGCACGAGACTCCATGCGCGTGTGCGCCGCGGCGAGTTGCCGCCCCCCGACGAGGATGCGCTCGCGGACCGCTTCGAGCTGGCCGACGAGCTGCTGAGCGCGGCCGGCCTCGGCTGGTACGAGATCGCGAACTGGTCGGTGGGGCCGGATTCCCGCTGCCGCCACAACATGAACTACTGGCACGGCGGCGACTGGTGGGGCGTCGGGCCGGGCGCCCACAGCCACGTCGGCGGGGTGCGCTGGTGGAACGTGCTGCACCCCTCGGCCTACGCACGGCTGCTGAGCGACGAGCGCTCGCCCGCCGCGGCGCGCGAGCTGCTCGACGACGAGACGCGCCGCTTCGAGCGGATCATGCTGGAGACGCGGCTCGCCGAGGGCCTCGACGTCGCGGTCCTGCACCCCGCCGGCCGCGCCGCCGCCACGCGCGCCGTCGCCGACGGGCTGGCGGAGGCGCGCGCGCTGGCGGACGGCCGGGTGCGGCTCACGCGCCGGGGCCGGCTGCTCGCGGACACGGTCGTCCGCGAGCTGGTCGACTGAGCCTCAGACGCCGTCGGCGACGGTCACGAGCGCGTCGCGCTCGAGCTCCGCGTCGGTCGCCGCGCCCGGTCTCAGCCGTGGGGCGACGACGAGGGCGAGGGCGATGTTCGCGATCCCCAGCCCGGCCGCGATCGCGAAGCCGCGGCCGTAGCCGGACGCGAGCGCGTCGAGTTGGCCGCTGCCGCCGCTCAGCAGATGCGTCGTGTGGGAGGTCGCGAAGGTCGTGATCGTCGCGAGGCCGACCGCGCCGCCGATCTGGAACGCGGCGTTGACCATGCCGGAGGCGATCCCCGCCTGCTCCTGCGGGACGCCCGACATCGCGCTGATCGTGTTCGGCACGCCGCAGAGCGGGAAGCCGAGGCCGAGCAGGACGAAGCCGGGCAGCACGCCGCCGGCGTAGGAGCCGCCCGCGTGGACGCGCGAGAGCAGCACGAGCGCGAGCGAGCTGAGGATCGCGCCGGTGATGAAGACCGGCCGCGTGCCGAAGCGGTTGACGAGCTGCCCGGCGGCCGTCGCGCCGCTGATCGCGGCGATCCCCATCGGCACGAACGCGGCGCCGGCGGTCAGCGCCGACATGCCGAGGACGGTCTGGAGGTAGAGGGTCGAGAGGAACATCGCGGCGACGAAGATGCCGCCGTTCAGCGCCTGTCCGAGGTTGCCGGAGCTGACCGTCCGGGCGGCGAACAGCCGCAGGGGGACGAGCGGCGCGCGCGACCGCGCCTCGACCGCGACGAACGTGCCCAGCAGCGCGACGGCGAGCGCCAGCAGCAGGAGCGTCGAGGCGGAGCCCCAGGCGTGGTGGTCGGTCTGGATCACGGCGTAGACGAGGGCGAGGACGCCGCCGGTCGCGGTCAGGGCGCCGGCGACGTCGAAGGAGCGGGCTCTGCCGGGGTCGCGGCTCTCGGCGACCAGGCGCAGGATGAAGGGGACGACGGCGAGGCCGATCGGGACGTTGACGAAGAAGACCCACTGCCAGCCGACGGCGTCGACGAGCGCGCCGCCGGCGACGACGCCGGCGGTGCCTCCGAGGCCCGCGAGGGAAGCCCAGATCCCGAGCGCGGTGCTGCGCTCACGGCCGGGCGGGAAGATCGTCGTGACGAGCGCGAGGGCGGCGGGGGAGAGCATCGCTGCACCGAGCCCCTGGACCGCGCGGGCGGCGACGAGCATCGCCGGGGAGGTCGCGAAGCCACCGGCGAGCGAGGCGCCGGTGAAGAGGGCGAGGCCGGCGAGGAACAGCCGGCGGCGGCCGAGCAGGTCGGCGGTGCGGCCGCCGAGCAGGAGGAAGCCGCCGAAGAGGAGGGTGTAGGCGTTGACGACCCACTGCAGGTCGTCGGTGGCGAAGTGGAGGTCGGTGCGGATCGCCGGCAGGGCGACGTTCACGATCGTCGCGTCGAGGACGACCATGAACTGCGCGACCGCGAGGACGGCGAGCGCGCGCCAACGGCGCGGGTCGAGCGGGGTGGAGAGGGACATGGGGAGGCTCCGGGGTTGGTCGGGCGGGCGATGTCAGCGGCGAATCGTTCGTTCTCAGAACGATTCCTGGCGACGACGATACACGCCTCGACCGAATCGTTCAATCCCAAAACGATTCTCGGCGAGCTACTATCTGCGCATGACCGCTTCCGAACCCCTGCCGATGGCGATCGACCCGACCGGCGTGAACCAGCCGGGTGTGCGCTCGCGACTGAGCCTGCTGATGGCGCTCGTCGGCTCGGCGATCGCCGACCGCGGCGACGAGGCGCTGCGCGCCACCGGCGGCCTCGACGCCATGGACTACATGGTCCTGGCGGTGCTGGACGAGAGCGAGCCGGGCTCACAGCTGGAGCTGGCGCGGCTCTGCGGCAGCGCGCCCGGCAAGATCGTCGGGATCCTCGACCAGCTGGAGCAGCGCGGCATCGTCGTCCGCGAGCGCGACCCGCACGACCGCCGCCGCTCGATCGTCCGCCTGACGGCCGACGGCCGCACCGTCCTCGAGGGCGCCGACGCGATCGTCGAGGGCGTCGAGGCCGAGCTGCTCGCCGACCTCACCGCCGACGAGCGCGGCCAGCTGCACGACCTGCTGCGGCGGATCGACGTGAGCCGGACGGTCGCGTAGGCGGGCTCGCGCGCCTCAGGCGGGCGCGCCCGCGCCGTCGCGCAGCCGCAGCTCGTAGACGCACGCGTGGGAGCCGGCGAGGATGTGGCCGACGCGCTTCACGTCGGCCTCTGGCAGCAGCTCCCGCAGGAAGCTGATCTCGCTCGCGCAGGCGTGGCCGTAGCGCTGGGCGACGGCGAGGATCGCGCAGTTGTGCTCGGTCAGGCGGTAGGTGCCGTCGTCGTCGCGGCAGAAGTCGGCGAGGTAGCCGTCCTCGTCGAGCGAGCGGGCCAGCTCGGCGACCCGAGCGTCGAAGTCCTCCAGCGGCGCGAGCCGCGCGGCGACGCGGGCGACGCGGGCGTCGCGGCGGCGCTCGAAGACGCGCTGGACGAGCGCCGGGTCCTCGTCGTCGACGTAGGAGAGCAGCTCGACCGTCAGCTCGCCGTAGGCCTTCGGGAAGAGCGCCTCGGCGGCCGAGCCGAGGAGATAGGTGCGGCGGGGGCGGCCGGGGCCGGGCCGCTCGTCGCGATGGGCGACGAGGTCGGCCGCCTCCAGGGTCGCCAGCTGCTGGCGCACGGCGCTGACGGTGACGCCGAGCGCGGCGGCCAGCTCCTCGGCCCGCGCCTCGCCGCGCTTGCGCAGGGTGACGAGAAGCGCGCGACGGGTAGCTGGGAGTTCAGCGAGGGCTGTTCGGGCGGAGCCTTCCATGTAGAGTTTGAACAGTACCGCCTGTCTATATCCGTTTGCGAAGGAGGCCCAGATGGCGTTTGAGGTCCCGGCACTGCCATATCCGTATGAGGCGCTCGAGCCGCACATCGATGCGGAGACGATGCGCATCCACCACGACAGACACCATCAGGCCTACGTCGACAGAGCGAACTCCGCTCTCGAGGGCACCGAGTGGGCCGACGCGAGCGTCGAGGACGTCCTCAAGAGCCTCGACAGCCTGCCCGCCGACAAGAAGGGCCCCGTCCGCAACAACGCCGGCGGTCACTACAACCACACGCTCTTCTGGGAGAGCCTGTCGCCGAATGGCGGCGGCGCCCCGTCCGGCCCGCTCGGCGACGCGATCGCGTCGACCTTCGGCTCGTTCGAGGAGTTCCAGGGCAAGCTCAGAGCGGCTGGCGTCGGCCAGTTCGGCTCCGGCTGGGCGTGGCTCGTGCACGACGGCAGCGGCCTCGCGATCGTCGGGACGCCGAACCAGGACGCCCCGATCAGCGCCGGCCAGACGCCGCTGCTCGGCGTCGACGTCTGGGAGCACGCGTACTACCTGAAGTACCAGAACAGACGTCCCGACTACATCGACGCGTGGTGGAACGTCGTCGACTGGGACAAGGTCGCGGAGCGCTACGGCGCCGTCGCCTGACTGCGGCTGCTGGAGCAGCTGCTGAGCTGAGCCGTCGCACCTGCCGCACCCGCTTCACCCGTCAGACCGCGCGAGGGGCCCGATCCAGCCCCTCGCGTCGCTTGTTCCGAACCGAGGGAGTCGCCCACCCATGACCTACGTGATCGCCGAGCCCTGCATCGGCCAGAAGGACGCCTCGTGCACCGAGGTCTGCCCCGTCGACTGCATCCA
>JAATFK010000047.1 GCA_015655225.1 Solirubrobacterales bacterium
GCCTGGATGCCGAGCGCGAGGCCGATCGCCACCGCCACGATCAGGACGAGCTCGACGATCGAGCTGACGGGCGACTGCGACCTGCGTCTGGGGCTCACGGTCGCGCCATGGGAGTCGAGTGCGACATGCGGTCGCTCAGAGCAGTCCGACGTGCTTCGGTGGCCAGTAGCTGGCGAACGCGCCGCCGATGATCCAGGAGCGCTTGATCGGACCCCAATAGCGGCTGTCGTCGGAGTCGCCGCGGTTGTCGCCCATCATGAAGTATTCGCCCTTGGGGATCGTGATCTGCTTCAGGTTGCAGTCGGTCCCGGTGCCGCAGGGAGCGGTGAACGGCTCCTTCTGCAGCACCCCGTTGCGGACCACGTGCCCGTTGCGGATCGCGATGCGGTCGCCAGGGAGCCCGACGACGCGCTTGATGAAGTTCTGCGTCGAGCGGGTCGGAGTCGGCTGCGAGCACGGGTAGAGGCTCTGCGGCCCGCTGTAGAACTGGCCCTGGCCGGGAACGCCGCACTCGCTCGTGTCAGCTCCGTGCGGCGGGTGGAAGACGAGGATGTCGCCGATGCTGGGCGAGCCGAAGCGGTTGCCGATGCGATCGACGAGCACGCGCTCGCCGATCGTCAGCGTCGGCTCCATCGATCCACTCGGAATGCGGTACGGCTTCACGACGAACGCTTGGATCGCGATGGCGAGGCCGACGGCGATGGCGATGATGAAGACGAGCTCCAGCAATGAGCTGGAGGTCGACTTCGCCCTCGCCCTCACTCCTGGGTGGTATCGGCCGTGGGCTCCGAGCCCTCGGCCGTGGCGTCCGTCGTCTCGGACGCGACTGCGGCTTCGGGAGCGGGCTCATCGACCTGCTGGTACAGCAGTTCGCGAGTGAACACTTCCTCAGGCCCAATCGAGCGACGCTCGCGGACGCGGGCGCGCTTGCCGACCCGACCGCGCAGGTAGTACAGCTTCGCGCGCCGGACGTCGCCGCGGGCGGCGATCTCGATCTGCTCGATCTTCGGCGAATGCAGCGGGAACGTACGCTCGACACCGACGCCGAAGGACTGCTTGCGGACGGTGAACGTCTCGCGCACTCCGTGGCCCTGGCGCTTGATGACGACGCCCTCGAAGACCTGCGTACGACGACGCGTGCCCTCGATGACTTGGAAGTGCACGCGGACGCGATCGCCGGCGTCGAATCTGGGAGCGCCGCGCAACTGGGCGCGCTCGAGGCTTTGGATGACAGTGCTCATAGGAAGGGGGTGCGCGCGGCAGAGGATCCGCCGCTGCGGCTCGGGAATAGTAGCGAACACCGGCCGCGGCCGGCGCCCGCCCGTCTAGTCGTGGTCGGGGGCGGACTGGTCAGGCGCGGTGGGGACGGCCGCGTCGGCCTGCTGCTGCCCGCGCATCCGGCTCTGCTCCAAGCGCCACTGGCGGACCCGCTCGTGATGGCCGGAGAGCAGCACCTCCGGGACCGGCCAGCCGCGATGGTCGGCCGGCCGCGTGTAGTGCGGATACTCCGGCGCGCCGCCGAGCGCGGCGCTGAACGACTCCTCCTGGGCCGAGTCCTGATGGCCGAGCGCACCGGGCAGCTTGCGCAGGATCGTGTCGGCGACGACCATCGCGGCCAGCTCGCCGCCCGCCAGCACGTAGCGTCCGATCGAGACGGCGTCGCTCGCGAAGTGCTCGACGATGCGCTCGTCGAAGCCCTCGTAGCGCCCGCACAGCAGCGTCACCGCGGACTCGGCCGCCAGCTCGTCCACGAGGGCGTCGTCGAGCAGCCGGCCGCCGGGCGTGAGCGCGATCACGCGCCGCTGCGACGGCAGCTCGGCGGGGTCGACGCCGTAGCGCGCTCGGAGCGAGGCCTCGACCACGTCGACGCGCAGGACCATCCCGGCGCCGCCGCCGAACGGGGTGTCGTCGACCTGGCCGCCCGAGAGCGGCGTGGTGTCGCGGTAGTTGACGGTCGTCAGCTCGTGGCCCAGTTCGAGCGCGTTCGTCACGTGGCGCTGCGTGCGGAACCACTCGAACCACTGCGGGAAGAGCGTGAAGACGTCGAGCTGCACTCAGCCCCCCGACTGGGGCGGCGGCGCGTCCTCGCCGAGGAAGACGAGGTCGACGTCGATGCGACGGCCCTCGACGTCGACCGTGCGAACCGCGTCGCGGATCAGCGGGACGAGCAGGTCGCCGGCGCCCTCGCGCGCGACCTCGAGCACCTCGCACGACGGCAGGCCGAGCAGTTGCCGGACGA
>JAATFK010000337.1 GCA_015655225.1 Solirubrobacterales bacterium
CTCTCGCGATGCTCGCCGCGTGCGAACAGCCAGGCGGTTCCCGCCACGAGCTGGTGGTCGTTCCTGACGCCGTCGTTGCCGTCGCACACGTCGATCAGGCCGTGAGGACTCTCGTAGTCGTTGCCTCTGTAGATGCCGGCGAACGTCCGGCCCTGCTGATGCGCGCAGCGCTCGACCTCGACGAGCAGGTTCTGGATCGCCGCATGGCTGGGGGCGGTGATGCCGACACGGCGGCCGGCGGCGAGCGCCGCCACGATCATGCGAGCGCCGCGAAAGGTCTTCCCGGTGCCCGGCGGACCCTGAATCGGAAGGACGGAGCGATTGAGGCCCAGCGTCGCCGAGACCAGAGCATCGACGTCCTCGCCGAGCCGACCCGAGGCGAGGCTCGGCGGATCGCGACGGAGCAGCGCGCGGACGGCCCGGAACCTGTCCCCGCCGGCGAGGACCGAGGAGGCGAGCGCCATCAGCGCCTCGCGGAGCACCGTGACGGAGATCACCGTCGCGTCGACGAGGGCAGCGGGGGCCGGCGCGGGGCGTGTCGCCCCGCAGCGAATCACGACGCGGCTCTCCTCCACGGCGGCGACGTTGTAGCTCTCGTCAGTCGTCGGGTAGTCTGCGTTGCCGGCCTTGAGCCGGAACTCCTGGGTGGGGAAGACGAAGCTGTAGTCGATCGAGCGCTTGACCGGGACGGGTGGGTGAAGCAAGTCCGGCTCGAGGTAGCTGATCGCGTCGCGGTCGTCGAGCAGATCGTCCAAGGACTTGTCTCGAAGGTCGAAATAGCGCCACCACGTCGGCTTCCCCTCGCGCCAGTGGTAGAGCAGCAAATGAGAGAGCAGGCGCCGCTCGGCCTGTCCGGCCTCGTCCTCCTCGCCGTCTGCCGGCAGCCCCGCGGTCAACGGTTCGATCAACGCCAGAACGTCGGGCATCCAGCTCGGCGGCCCGTGCTCCTCGACCGGCTCCGGTTCTCGCAGGTCGTCGAAATCCACTCCGAACTGCGCCTCGGCGGCGGGAAGCATCGTGCTGTGCAGCCAGTCGCGCAGCGACCGCGTGGAGGCGCAGTCCTCCTCGTTGTAGGCGCGGATCGCCTCCAGCAGCTCGTCGTCGCCGGTCTCGAGCCAGGTCTCGTAGGTGACGATCGACCCGCCGCCCTCCCGCACGCGCCGCTCCAGGCGGACGAAGCCGTGATGGCGCTCGAGCTTCTTCAGGGAGTAGCTCTCCTCCCCGACCTGGAGCGCGTGGCGGACGACGGCGTAGAGATCGACGAGCACGTCGTCACGCAGGAGGTCGTCGACCTCCGCTTCGCGCGTCGCGTGCTCGATCGACAGCGACCGCAACGTGGACAGCTCATGCGGCGCGTAGTGGAAGACGTGCATGCCGGGGTGCTCGGCGCGCAGCTCGACGACGCGATCGACGAACGCCTCGAAGGCGGCCTTCTCCGCAGCGGCGTCGTGCGCCCAGACGCGCTCGTATCCGGCCTGCTCGCTCGACCAGCCCCAGAGGTACTCGATGCCGTTGCCGCCGACGTAGGGGTCACCCTCGAGGTCGAAGAAGACGTCGCCCGGACTGGGGGCGGGAAGGATGGCGTAGCCGGACGCGCGCTTGGGCTCGAGCTGGCGATGCACGGGATCGCCGCTTTCGCGTGAGCGGACCTGCAGCTCGGCCTGGTGGTGGAGGAGGTCGTAGCGCTCGGGTTGCAGCGGCAGCGGATCGATGCGCTCGGTCGTCGCGAGCGCGCGCATCGTGGAGATCCCGCCCTCGACGAGGCGCTCGCGCTGATCGCGTCGCGCCCCCGCGACGAGGCTGAGGTGATCGTCGGCGATCAGGCGCTGGCGGCATTCGTCGGCCAGCGAGCAGATCGCGCAGTGCGCGACGGGCTCTGGATAGGTCGGAGTCGCCGCGGCGGCGGCGACGCGCTCCAAGCGGAGGGAGGCCCGGCGGTGCAGCGCCGCGTAGCGTGTGAGATCAACCGTCTCGAGCTCGCCCGTGCCGAGCACGACGTGGGCGTGGGGCGCGTCGTGTCCCTGGACCGCCGTGAGCATCCGGTTGTAGAGACTCAACTGATGGACGACCGTCGGCTTGACCTGCCTGGCCAGCTTGGTGTCCAGCACCTCGTACGCGTGCGCGCCGAACGTCGATGCCTCGTCGATGCGCCGCAGGAAG
>JAATFK010000541.1 GCA_015655225.1 Solirubrobacterales bacterium
CCGCGACGCCGATCAGCAGCACGACCTCGAGCGCCGCCTGCGCGAGTTCGACGACAGAATCGCGACCCGCGCCGACCGAGTTCGCGACGATCAGCTCGCGGCCGCCGCGGCAGCCCCGAAGCCCGACCTCCCGACCCTCGCCGCCGTCGCCGAGCAGGCCGCTCGTCAGGACGAGGAGAGCCAGGGCCGCCACACGCTCCAGGCGCGGCGGCTGACCGACGTCGCACGGCTCGCCGGCGACCTCGACTCGGCCCTCGAGACGCTCGCCCCGGTCGCCGAGCGGGAGCGGCGGGTACGCGAGCTGTCGTACCTCGTCGACGGCTCCTCCGCCACGAACCGCCTGCGGATGCGCCTCTCGGCCTACGTCCTCGCGGCCCGGCTGGAGGAGGTCGCGGCGGCCGCGACCGAACGGCTCGACCGCATGTCGAACGGCCGCTACGCGCTCGTCCACTCCGACCAGGGCGCGAGAGGCCGCAGCCGCGGCGGCCTCGACCTGAAGGTCCTCGACGGCTGGACCGGGCAGGAGCGCTCGCCCTCGACGCTGTCGGGTGGCGAGACGTTCCTCGCGAGCCTCGCGCTCGCGCTCGGCCTCGCGGACGTCGTCGCCGCCGACGCCGGCGGCGCCCGCCTGGAGACGCTGTTCATCGACGAGGGCTTCGGCTCGCTCGACGAGGCGACCCTCGACGAGGTGCTCGACGTCCTCGACGGCCTCCGCGAGGGCGGCCGGGCAGTCGGGATCGTCTCCCACGTCGCCGAGCTGCGCCAGCGGATCCCCGCCCAGTTGCACGTGATCAAGGGGCGCGACGGCTCCCACGTCGCGCAGGCCGCGAGCGCGACGCCGGCCTGATCGTCCAGCGGGATCCCACCGCCCGCTCGCGCCCGCCATGCTGTGGGGATGCCATCGCGCTCCTCCCGTGACCGCGGCGGCCCGCGCGACGGCGACCGCGACCGGGATCGGGATCGCCGCGGGCCGGCCCGTCGTCGGGCCGACCAACGCTGGTCGGCCGGTCGCGTCACGGTCCAGACGCACTTCGCCCTCGCCGAGGTGATCCCTGAGCCGGGACGGCCGTGGCGCCGGCTGCTGCGACTCGACGGCGAGGACTGCTCCCACGTCGACCTGCGCGACCCGACGAAGATCGAGTTCGCCTACGTGCAGCGGTTCGCCGACGTGGTCGACCTCCTGGCGCCGCCGGGCGCCCCGATCGAGGCCGTCCACCTCGGCGGAGGCGGCTTCACGCTGCCGCGCTACGTCGCCGCGACGCGGCCCGGCTCACGCTCCGAGGTCGCGGAGCTCGACCCCGACCTGGTCACGCTCGCGAAGGCGGAGCTGGGGCTCGAGACCGGCCGCGAGCTGCGGATCCGCGCCTACGACGCGCGCGAGGCGCTCACCCACCGCCCCGACGGCTCGGCCGACCTCGTCGTCCTCGACGCGTTCCTCGGCACGCAGGTCCCGCCGCACCTGCGCACGACCGAGTTCCTCGCCGACGCCGCCCGCACGCTGCGTCCCGGCGGCGTCTTCGCCGCCAACGTGATCGACGCGCCGCCGCCGCTGACCGCCCGCGCGCTGCTCGCCGGCCTGCTGGAGACGTTCCCGCACGCGGCGCTGGTCGCGACGCGCAAGGTCGTGCGCGGCCGCCAGGGCGGCAACATCGTGCTGCTCGGCTCCCCCGCCCCCCTGCGGATCGAGGACCTGCGCCGCCGAGCGCTCGCCGGCCCGGTCCCCGAGCTGGTCGTCGCCGGCGCCGACCTCACGGCGTGGGTCGGCAGCGGGCGGCCCGACCGAGACGCTGAACTCCCGATCGTTTAGTCGCGAGCTTAATCCTCTCTGCCAATCGCTTGGGAGGTAATTTACGGATAAGGCCCTTGCTACCGGCGAGATGCTCCGACCTGAATGGAAATCTCTGCATATCTTAGTCATCCGGTGATATAATCACTGCTTGACTCAGCACCCCGGTAGCACCATGCCGACCGACCAACCGACCGGAGGACCATATGAACGAGCGCTTCTCGCGCAACCCCAACGGGCAATGGACGAGGCCCATCGTCGTCGTGGTCGTGCCACCCACGGACACTGCTCTTGCCTCGTGGCGCGTCAGGCGCGTCGGCACGCGCCCCGGCGTCTGGGTCTACGACGACCCGTTTGGCGAGGACCCGGAGTCCGTCCGCTTTTATCACGTGTGCGCAGAGGAGATCTGGCGGTTGATCGCCGACGACATCCCTCCGTCCGTCGCACGAAGCTGGGCGGCGCGGCTGCTCCGTGCCTCGCGACGCGAGCGCTAACGCCGCGCGTCCACGTTCAGCCGCACGTAGTCGATCAGCGGCTCGTCCATCCGTGCTGCGACGTCCCGCGCGAGCTGGGCGCCCGCTTCCGGGCCGAGCCGCGCGATGTGGGTGCCGAGCACGACCGTCGCGAGGTACTGCTCCAGCTCCTCGGGTGGGAGCGGCGTCGGGCGCTCCGAGCGCCACGTCTCGAACGTCGTGAAGCCGGCTGCCGCGAGCCGCGCGCTCGTCTCCTCCGGCGTCGCGTACGTCCACGGGTGGTCGGTCTCTCCGAGGTCCTCCAGGATCCGCAGGATCGAGGCGACGTTGCCGGCCCCTCCGCAGTCGACCACCAGCTGGCCGCCCGGGCGAAGCGCCTCCGCCAGATGACGGAAGAGCGCGTCGTGGTCCCGCACCCAGTGGAACGTCGAGGTCGAGACGATCGCATCGACAGGAGACTCCAATCCCAGCGGCTCCTCCAGGTCCGCCCGCACGAACGAGACGCGCCCCGCCGCACCCCCGAGCCGCTTCCGCGCGACCTCCAGCATCCGCTCTGACGCGTCGAGCGCGATCACGCGCCCGCGCGGCAGTCGCTCCAGCAGCGTCGCCGTCACCTGCCCGGTCCCGCAGCCGGCGTCGAGCACCGTCTCATCGCCGCGCAACTCGAGCCGCGCGACCGCGTCGACGCCGCGCGTCGTCATCGGCGCGGCGACCGCGTCGTACGTCGAGGCATCCCACTCTCGCGCGCCCATCCTCAGCCCCTCAGCTCCACGCGAGCGAGCCGCGCTCGCGCCAGTACGCGGCCGGCTCCTGCACCAGCTCCGCCAGCCGCTCCTCCAGCCCCTCGTCCCAGACGACCTCCCGCGCGCGCAGGTTGTCGGCCAGCATCGCCGGCGTGACCGCCCCGCTCAGCACCACGTCGACCCACGGCCGCGCGCGGATCGCCGCCAACGCGACCGCGTCGGGCCCGACGTCGAGCAGGTCCGCCACGGCCCGCAGCTCGTCAGGCGCCCCGTGCGGCGTCAGCCGCCCGTTCGCGACGCCCTCCTTCACGATCACCCGCAGCCCCGCCTCGTGCGCACGCGCGAGCGCCGGCCCGGCGGAGCGCTCCAGCAGGTTCCAGGTCGACTGCACCGCGTCGAACGCGCCCAGCTCCAGCGCCCGGTCGATCGTCACCGCCTGCGCCGGCCCGGTCGTGCTGAACCCGACCTCGACGCCGGAGGCCCGCAGCTCCGCCAGCTGCGACAAGACCGAAGCATCCTCCAGGACCCCGCTCTCGATCGTCGCGGAGTGGATCTGGTAGAGCGACAGGCGGTCGCCGAGCAGCGCCCGCGTCTCCGCGAGCTGGCGGCGCAGCTGCGGCGCGGTCAGCTCCTTCAGCTCGTTCACCTCGGCGTCGAGGCGCCAGTCGGCGGTGTAGGCGTAGCCCCACTTCGACGCGACGAACAGCTCGCCGGGCGCAAAGCCGCGCGCGTCGAGCCAGCCGGCGAGGAACTCCTCCGCCCGACCGTAGGAGCGGGCCGTGTCGACGTAGCGCACGCCGGCCGCGTAGGCGGCGTCGAGCAGCGCCTCGGCGCGTGCCCGCAGCGTCTCCACCGAGCGGTCGGCGCCGAGGTCCTCGGCGCGCCCGACGTTGATGTACGCCGGCCGTCCGACCGCCGCGAGTCCGACGCCGATCTCGGCTGGGTGTTCGTTCGACCAGGCCACGTCGGCCATTACAGTGGCAGACCGGGACGGTCCTCCGTCATGACGCCTCCCGCCACGACAGCCCCCGCGCCGATGAGCCGCCGCGCCTGGATCGCCTTCGCCGCGATGTCGGTGCTGTGGGGCATCCCCTACCTCTTCATCAAGATCGCGGTCGACGACGGCGTCCCGCCGGCCTTCCTCGCATGGTCGCGCGTCCTGCTCGCCGCGATCGTGCTGCTCGCCCTCGCCGCGCGCGCCGGGACCGTGCAGACGATCCGTGGCCACGGCCGCTGGCTCGCCCTCTACGCCCTCTGCGAGATCGCGATCCCCTTCCCCCTGATCGCGGCCGGCGAGCGCCACGTCGCCTCGTCCACGACCGCGATCGTGATCGCCACCGTCCCGCTGCTCGCCGCCCTCCTGGCGCTGCGCTTCAACCCCGGCGAGCGGCTCACGCGCGGGCGCCTGGCCGGCCTGCTGATCGGCCTCGCCGGTGTCGTCGCGCTCGTCGGGATCGACGTCGCCGGCAGCTCCTCCGAGCTGCTCGGGATCGGCGCGATCCTGATCGGCGCCTGCGGCTACGCGACCGGCCCGCTGATCATCAGCCGTCGCCTCGGCGGGATCGACCCGCGCGCGGCGATGGGGACGAGCCTCGCGATCGCCGCCGTGCTGCTGACGCCGTTCACCGCCCTCGACCCGCCCCGCGCCGTCCCGGCGGCCGGCGCGATCGCTTCGATGCTCGTGCTCGGCCTCGTCTGCACGGCGGCGGCGTTCATCGGCCTGACGATCCTGGTCGACGCCGCCGGCCCCAGCCGCACGGTGATCATCACGTACGTCAACCCGGTCGTCGCGCTCGCGCTCGGCGTCGCGCTGCTCGGCGAGCAGCCCGGCGCCGGCGCGATCGCGGGGCTCGTGCTGATCCTCGCGGGCTCGTGGCTGGCGACCGACGGCCGCCTCCCCCCGGCGCGCCATCGCCGTCAGTCGGGTCGCCGTCCGACGAGGACCGCTAAGCGGTAGAGGCGATACGGCGCGTCGGGATCGGGGAAGCCGGCCTCGCTCAGCCAGGCGAGCTGGTCCTCGACGGTCGCGCAGCGGTCGACCCGCATCCGCTCGACGGCCGCCTCCCACTCCGCCTCCGTCGCCCCGCGCGCGAGCGAGGCGTCGCGGTGCCAGCGTAGGTAGCGGCCCTCCAGCCGCTCCGACGGCGCCCGCACCTGCTCGGCGTTGACGAACACGCCGCCGGGGTTGAGCGCCTCATAGGCGCGGCGGAAGAGGTCGCGCTTGCCCTCGTCGTCGAGGTGGTGGATCGCGAGGCTCGAGACGATCGCGTCGAAGCGGCCCTCCGGGAGCGGGTCGGCCATGTCGCCGACCACCAGCGTGACCGGCGCCGACGCCCCGGCCAGCCGCCCCCGCGCCCGCTCCAGCATCGCCGGCGCGCCGTCGAGCAGCACCAGCTCGGCGGCGGGAAAGGCCTGCGCGACGAAGCCGCTCAGGAGCCCCGTGCCGGCGCCGAGGTCGAGGACGCGGTCGCGCGGGTGCACGCGGCACGCGAGCGCCGCGACGCCGGCGCCGTAGAAGTCGTCGAAGGACGGGATCAGGCGACGGCGCAGGTCGTCGTCGTAGCCGCCGGCGTGCGCGTCGAAGATCGCCGGGGCGGTGGTGGGAGAGATCGAGCTGTCTGTCATAACGTACAACTGTACGTGATCACCCTCACGCTTGTCACCCCGGGACCAAAAATCCGACTCAGCTACTGTCCGCCTCCGTCATGACCGCCGCCGCCGAACCCGCTCCCACCGGCCCGCGTCCGCCGCTCGACCGCAGGCTGCTGCGCTGGATCCTCGTGCTCGGGATCGCCGACGGCATCCTCCTGCTGGTGCTGATCTTCTTTGCGTTCGTGCACCGCAGCGACAGCGCCGTGCACCTGCTCGGCCCGATTCACGGGATCGGCTTCCTGATCCTCCTCGGCCTGACCGTGAGAGGCGCGAGCGACCGCCAGTGGGGCTGGTGGTTCCCCGCGATCGTCCTCGTCACCGCCGGCCCGCTCGGGTCGATCGTCGGCGACGTCGTGCTGCGCCGGCAGGCCGTTGCCGTCCAGCCCGTGACGTAGCGTTCCCGCGCCAGGGTCAAGCCGCCCCACGGAGCGGCCGATCATGACCGCAGGCGTCCCTCCCGTGATTCACCGTCCCTCGACATCGAGCCCCGCCCGGGTTCCCCGGTCCGTCGTCGCCCTCTGCGCGGTGGCGCTCGTCGTGCTGTTCGCGCACGCGCTCACGCACGTCGGCGGGAACGTCGCCGAGGAGGCGATCGACAGCGGGCTCTACGAGCTGGTCGAGGTCGTCGGCGCCGGCGCCTGCCTCGCGCGCGCCGCGTTCGTGCGCGACCGCCGGCTCGCCTGGTCGCTGATCGGCGCCGGGATCCTCGCCTGGGCGGTCGGCGACGCGATCTGGGGGCTCGCGCCGACGGGC
>JAATFK010000119.1 GCA_015655225.1 Solirubrobacterales bacterium
CGCATCGAGCGGGCCACGGCGCTGCTGCGGCGCGGGGACACGAGCGTGACGGAGGCGTGCTTCGCGGTCGGCGGCACGAGCCTCGGGTCGTTCTCGGCCCGCTTCACCGAGATCGTCGGCGAGACCCCGAGCGCCTATCGCGCCCGCGACCACGCGGCGCTGGAGGTCGTGCCCGGCTGCCAGGCGATGGTGCTGCTGCGCCCGCGCCGGCCGGCCCGCCGATCGAGCCGTTTCGGAGAAGCGCCCGCCGTCGCACTGGCTTAGGGTCCGTCCCATGACCACTTCCATCAGCGCCGTTCACATCCTCGTCGACGACCCCGACGCCGCCCTGCCCTTCTACCGCGACGCCCTCGGCCTGACCGTTGCCAGCGAGGTCGCCAACGACGGCTTCCGCTGGATCACGCTCACGACCGCCAGCCAGCCGGAGATCCAGGTCGTCCTCTCCCAGCCCCACGCCGGCCGCTCGCAGGAGGACGGCGACACCGTCGCCGCGCTGCTGGCGAAGGGCGAGCTGCGGCCGCTGCACTTCAGCAGCGACGACCTCGACGCGACCTTCGAGCGCGTCGCCGCCGCGCCCGGCGCCGAGGTGCTGCAGGAGCCGACCAGCCAGCCGTGGGGCGCCCGCGACGCCGCCGTCCGCGATCCCGCCGGCAACTTCCTGCGGATCGAGCAGGCGTAGGCCGGGGCGGGGCGGCGTGCGCCCCGCTCACGCCATGTACATCCCGCCGTTCACGTCGAGCTGCACGCCGTGGACGTAGCTCGACAGGTCGGAGACGAGCACGACCGCCATGCTCGCCATCTCCTCGGCGACCGCGAGGCGCCGCAGCGGGGTGCCTCTGATCGCGTCCGCGCGGGCCTGCTCGCCGAGGATCGCGTTCATCGGCGTGTCGGTGAAGCCGGGGTGGATGCAGTTGACCCGCACCCCGCGCGGCCCGGCGTGCTGGGCGAGGTTGCGCGTGAGGCCCGCGACGCCGGCTCTCGAGGCCGCGTACGGGGCGCTGGCGCGCAGCCCGCCGGTGCGGGATGCGAACGAGCCGAAGAGGACGATCCGCCCGTCGCCGTGCTCGACCATCGCGTCGATCGCCGCTCTCGCGACGATCCAGCTCCCGCGCAGGTTGACCGACAGCACGCGGTCCCAGCCGTCGAGGTCGGTCTCGTCGAGCGGCGTCGTCGTGTAGATCCCGGCGCAGTGCACGAGCACGTCGAGCTGGCCGAAGGCCTCGAGCGTGGCGGCGAGGAGCGCGTCGACCGCGGCGGGATCCGCCGCGTCTGCCGGGAAGCGCAGGAGCGCGCCCGCGCTCGCCGGGGGCTCCGGCACCGCGTCGAGCGCCGCGCCCGGGAGGTCGGAGGCGACGACGTTCGCGCCCTGCTCCGCGAGCAGCGCGACGGTCGCCAGGCCGATCCCGCTCGCGCCTCCGGTGACGACGCACGTCTTCCCCGCGAGTCCGCTGTCCAGCATGCCCGAGCCCTCCTCCTCGACGTGAACGGTCCGCTGGCAGCCTGATGCGCGCGGTCGCGCGCGGCGGCTGTCGCTTGCGCCAGTCAGCCTCAGCCGGGCGCGATACGCCCGTCACGTAGGCCGCCAGCAGGTCGAGCGCTCGGCCGCCGCCGGGTCCTCGACCAGCGCCAGCCCCTTGGCGACCGCTTCCTGGCAGACGAGCTGCACGGCGGCAGACCCGGCGCGGCGCCGCGCACGGCGCCGCTGCCGGCGAGCGGGGGCTCCTGGCTCAGGCCGAGACGGGGTCCGTTGCCGCGCTGACCGTCGCGCGCGCGGTCAGGATCACCTCGGTGACCGCGTCGGGCTGGGAGATCATGATCACGTGGGAGCCGTCGAGCTCCGTGATCGTGGCCCCGGCCCGCTGCGCCATCGAGCGCACGATGTCGGCGCCGGCGGCCTTGTCGGCCGTGGCGACGACGGACCAGGCCGGCAGGTCCCTCCACGCCGGATTACCGTTGATCTCCTCGAACGCGCCCGCCGCGATCGGCCGTTGCGAGAGGCCGAGGACGTCGGACTGCAGCTGCGGCAGGTCGGCGGTGAAGACCTCCCGGAATCTCGCCGGATCGACGATCACCTCGGGCGCCGTCTAGGAGCCCTCGCCGGTCGGGTACAGGCTCGGCAAGACGGCGGCGGTGAGGACGCTGTCCTTCGAGCCCGCCACGATCTCGCCCAGCTTCTCGCCCTCGTCGGGCGCGAACGCAGCGACGTAGACGAGCCCGACGACGTTGTCGGTCTGCGGCACGGCGTTCGTGATGACCGCGCCGCCGTAGGAGTGGCCGACCGCCAGCACCGGGCCGGGGATCTGCTTGATCGCGCTGGCGACGTAGGCGGCGTCGTGGGCGACGCCGCGCAGCGGGTTGACGATCGCCCGCACGGGGACGCCCGCGCTCACCAGTCGCTCGGTCACGCCGGACCAGCTGCCGGCGTCCGCGAACGCGCCGTGCACGAGCACGACGGTCGGGCTGGTCGAATCTGTCATCGCGTACTCCCTTCGAGGATCATGCTGCGATGGAAGGTGGAGCGACCGTAATCGATCCCCCGGTGCATTGCGAGCGGAGTTCACGGCGTGTTCCCAAGCCGCTCGGGCGCTTGCGCGCGACCAGCGGCGGGTAGGCCGGACAGGTGACTCGGGTTCTCGTCATCGGCGCCGGGCACAACGGGCTCGTCGCCGCGATCGCGCTCGCCGAGCACGGGCTCGACGTGACGCTCCTGGAGCAGGCGCCGGCTCCCGGCGGCGCGACCTCCTCGATCGCGGCGACGCTCCCCGGCTTCGTCCACGACCACTGCGCCGCGTTCGTGCCGATGACGGTCGCGTCCCCGGCGATGCGCGAGCTGGAGCTCGAGCGCGACGGGCTCGAGTGGATCGATCCGCCGACGATCCTCGCCCACCCGTTCGACGACGGTCGCGCGATCGCCCTGCACCGCGACGTCGCCGCCACGGTCGCCTCGCTCGGCGCGGCCGGCCCCGGGTGGGACGCGGCGATGCGCGCCCTGCTGCCGCACGCGGACGCGCTCGTGACGAGCGTCCTCTCGCCGCTGCCGCCGGTGGGACCCGGGCTGCGCCTCGCGGCCGGGCTGGGGCGCGACCTGCCCGAGTGGACGCGGCGGCTGCTCGCGTCGGTGCAGACGCTCGGCCTCGACCTCTTCGAGGGCGATCGGCGGGCGACCGCCTGGCTGTCGGGCTCGGCGCAGCACTCCGGCCTGCCGCCGACGACGACCGTGAGCGGCGCCTTCGGGCTCCTGCTCCAGCTGCTCGGGCACAGTCACGGCTGGCCGATCCCCCGCGGCGGCATGGGGGAGCTGGCGGCCGCGCTCGTGCGCCGCGCCGAGCGGGCCGGCGTGGAGATCCGCTGCTCCACGCCCGTCACCGCGGTGCTCGTGCGTCGCGGGCGCGTCGCGGGCGTGCGCCTCGCCGACGGCGAGGAGGTCGGCGGCGACGCGGTCCTCTTGACCGTCAGCGCCGGCGTCCTCGGTCGCCTGCTGCCGGCCGGCGCGCTGCCGGGGCGCCTGGAGCGCCGGCTCTCCCACTGGCGCTACGGCACCGGCGCGTTCAAGCTCGACTACGCGCTCGCGGCGCCCGTGCCATGGAGCGCAGCCGAGCCGCGCGGGGCGGCGGTCGTGCACGTCGCGGGGGAGCTGGAGGAGCTGGTCGCGGCGGCCGAGGCCTCCCAGCGCGGCGCGGTCCCGGAGCGGCCGGCGCTCGTCGTCGGGCAGCAGTCACTCCTCGACCCGTCCCGGGCGCCGGCCGGCCAGCACACGCTCTACGTCTACGCGCACGTCCCGTCGCGCTACGACGAGAGCGACGAGC
>JAATFK010000544.1 GCA_015655225.1 Solirubrobacterales bacterium
GACCAGATCCTCGTCATGTCCGAGGTCGAGGAGCTGCGCGCGAACCCGACCGCCGAGGCCTCTGGCGTCGTCGTCGAGTCGAAGCTCGACCCGGGCCGCGGCGCGGTCTGCACGGTCCTGATCCAGCGCGGCACGCTGCACGTGGGCGACGCCCTCGTCGCCGGCCAGCACTGGGGCAAGGTCCGCGCGATGAACGACTTCCTCGGCAACCGCGTCAGAAGAGCGCTGCCGGGCGAGCCGGTCGAGATCCTCGGCTTCGACTCCGTCCCGGAGGCGGGCGAGCACGTCAGAGTCGTCGAGAACGACCGCAGAGCGCGGGCGTTCGCCGGCGAGCGCGCGAACCGCCTCAAGACCGAGGCGCGCGCACGGCGCTCCGGCAAGCGGATCACGCTCGAGGACATCTTCAGAAGCGACCTGCAGGAGCTCAACCTCGTGCTGAAGGCGGACGTCGCCGGCTCGCTCGAGGCGATCGAGGACGAGATCGCGAAGCTGCCGCAGGACGAGATCTCGGTCAACGTGATCCACCGCGGCGTCGGTGGCGTCAACGAGTCCGACGTGATGCTCGCGGCCGCCTCCGACGCGGTCGTGCTGGCCTTCAACGTCCGGCCGATCGGCGACGCCCGTCAGGTCGCCGACCGCGAGGGCGTCGAGATCCGCTCCTACGCCGTCATCTACCGCGCGATCGAGGAGCTGCGCGCGGCGATGGAGGGCATGCTGGAGCCGGAGGAGGTCGAGGACCAGACCGTGACGATAGAGGTGCGGGCGATCTTCCGCGCGTCGAGAATCGGCACGATCGCCGGCTCGTACGTGACCGAGGGCAGAGCCGTCCGCGGTTCGAGAGTCCGGCTCGTGCGCGACGGCACGGTCGTCTACGACGGCGAGATCCTCAGCCTCCGGCGTGGCTCGGAGGACGTCAGAGAGGTCTCGGCCGGCTTCGAGTGCGGCATCGTCCTGCGGGACTTCGCCGACGTCAAGGAAGGCGACTCGCTCGAGACGTACGCGACCCGCAGAGTCGAGCGCGAGCTCGCCTGACGCGGATGGCTCGCGGCCTTCGTCGCCGAGCTGAGCGGCCCGGCGCGACCATGGGACGGCGGATAGGATGAGCGCGAGTCGCATGCGCCGGGTCGACGGGGCGTTGCTCGCCGTGTTGAGCGACGCCATCACGCAGCAGCTGAAGGATCCCCGGGTGGGGTTCGTGACCGTGACCGCTGTCAAGACAAGCCCAGATCTCCGCTACGCACGCGTCTACGTGAGCGTGCTGGGCGACGACGACGAGCGCGAGGCCAGCCTCCAGGGGCTGCGCTCCGCGCACGGCTTCCTGCAGAAGCGGGTCGCGAGCGAGCTGCGGCTCAAGCACACGCCCGAGATCACGTTCGAGTACGACGGCTCGATCGACCACGGGATGCGCATCACCGAGCTGCTCGACCACGAGATCGAGCACCTGCCGGCGCGCGAGACGCCCGAGGTGCCTGAGGCGCCCGAGCCGCCCGGGGACGACGCGGCATGACGGGGTCCACGAACGCGAAGCGGGCGACGCGCGGCCAGGTGCTGGAGGAGATCCGCGACGCCGACAGATTCCTGCTCGTCACGCACGAGAACCCCGACGGCGACGCGCTCGGCTCGCTCGTCGCGATGCACAAGATCCTCCAGGCGCTCGGCAAGGACTCCGTCATGTTCATGGACGAGGACGAGTTCCCGCTGCCCTACGAGTACCGCTTCTTCCCGCTCGACGGGCTCGTCTCCAGCTCGCCCGACGACCTCTCCGAGCGCACCGTCGTCTTCCTCGACTGCGGCAACATCGACCGCAACCCGGCCGACGCCCTGCAGGTCGACGGCGCCCACATCGTCAACGTCGACCACCACCACGACAACACCCACTTCGGGACCGTCAACCACGTCGTGCCGGAGGCGTCCTGCACGGCCGAGATCGTGTGGGACCTGATGCGCGGACTCGGCGTCGCGGCGACGACGACGATCGCCGAGGCGCTCTACGTCGGCCTCGTCACCGACACCGGCAAGTTCATGTACGAGAACACCGGGACGCGGGCGCACGTGATGGCGGCCGAGCTGATCGACGCCGGCGTCGACGTGCACGAGATCTACCGCCGCATCTACGAGGGGATCCCGTACGGCAAGCTGGCGCTGCTCGCGCGCGGGCTCACCCGGGTCGAGCGCTACGACGACGGCCGCGTCACGCTGACGCGCCTGACGGCCGAGGACTACCGCGAGGCGGGCGCGGAGGAGAACTACTCCGAGGGCGTGATCGACCACCTGCGCTCGGTCGAGGGGACCGCCGTCGCGGCGCTCGTGCGCGACCGCCTCGGCAGCAGCCAGCAGGGACAGCGCAAGGTCTCGCTGCGGGCCGCCGACGACCGCGTCGACGTCTCCCGCATCGCGCGCGTGCAGGGCGGCGGCGGGCACCGCCAGGCGGCCGGCTTCTCAACCGAGCTGTCGTGGGACGAGCTGGTCGCGTTCCTCCGCGCGGAAGTCGCGCAGCAGCTCTAGATGTCGGGGAGACCCGACGAGGTTCGTGAGACGCCGCCCGACGGCGTGATCCTCTACGACAAGCCGGCGGGCATCACCTCGCACGACGTCGTCGCGCGCGTGCGCCGGCGCTTCCCGCGCGGCACGCGGGTTGGCCATGCGGGCACGCTCGACCCGTTCGCGACCGGCCTGCTGCTCGTGCTGGTCGGGCGCGGGACCCGCACCCAGCAGTTCCTGATGGCCCTGCCGAAGGCCTACGAGACGGTCGCGCGCTTCGGCGCGACCTCCACGACCGGCGATCCGGAGGGCGAGATCACGGAGACCGGCGTCGTGCCGGAGGGCGACCTCGTGCTGCCGACCGGGACGATCCGCCAGCGCCCGCCGGCCTACTCGGCCGTGAAGGTCGACGGCGAGCGGGCCTACGCCCGGGCGCGTCGCGGCGAGGTCGTCGAGACGAAGGAGCGGGAGGTGACGGTCCACGCCTTCGAGGAGCTGTGGCGCGACGGCGACCGCCGCGCGTTCGCGATCCGCTGCTCCGCCGGGACCTACGTGCGGACGCTCGTCGGCGACCTCGGCGACGCCTACTGCGAGGAGCTGCGGCGCACCGCGATCGGCGACTTCGCGGTCGCCGACGCCGATCCCGAGCGGATCGTCCCGCTCGCCGACGCGCTCGCGTTCATGCCCGCGCGGCGGCTGGCGGGCGATACGGCAAAACGCGCCGGGCACGGCGCCCCCGTCCCCGACGACGGCGATCCACCGGCGACCGGTCCGACCTGCCTGACCGACGCCGAGGGCGTGATCGCGATCGCGGAGCCGCGCGTCGGCGAGGACGGCGGGCCGCTGCTGAAGCCGACCGTCGGCTTTCGCTGAAGCGACCCTCGGTAGGCTTCCGCGCGATGCAGATCACGCTGCTTCCCGACGCCGCGCCGCGTCCTCGTCGCGTCGCCGTCGGCGAGTTCGACGGCGTCCACCTCGGTCACCGTGCCGTGATCGCCGGCAGCGACACCGTCCTGACGTTCGAGCCGCACCCGCTCGCGGTCCTGCGCCCGGACACGCCGCCGCCGCTGATCACGAGCCTGGAGATCAAGGCGCGGCTGGTCGCCGGCCTCGGCGTGCGGGAGCTGGTCGTGATCCCGTTCGACGACGCGTTCGCGCACCAGACGGCGGCCGAGTTCATCGACGACGTGCTCGTCGGGAAGCTCGGCGCGACCCACGTCTCGGTCGGCGACAACTTCCGCTTCGGACACGGCGCCGGCGGCAACGCCGCCCTGCTGAGCGCCGACCCGCGCTTCGAGACGCGCGTCGTGCCGATGGTCGAGGTCGCCGGCGAGGTCGTCTCCTCCTCGCGCATCCGCTCGCTCGTGGAGGCGGGGGAGGTGGAGCGCGCGACCGCGTTCCTGGGCGCGCCGTTCTCGGTCACCGGGATCGTGCGCCACGGCGACAAGCGCGGGCGCACGCTCGGCTTCCCGACCGCGAACCTCGTCCCCGAGGAGGGCCTGCTCTATCCCGGCCACGGCGTCTACGCCGCGCGCGCGCTGCTCGACGACACCTCGCTGGAGCGCTGCGCGGCGGTCAACGTCGGCGTGCGGCCGACCTTCGACAGCGGCCTCGGGCTCCTGATAGAAGCCTTTCTGGTCGACTGGCAGGGCGACCTCTACGGGCAGCAGCTGACGGTCGAGTTCCTGGGCCGTCTGCGGGGCGAGGAGCGGTTCGACTCGGTCGACGCGCTGATCGTCCAGATGAACCGCGACGTGGACGCGGCGCGCGCCATCTGCGCTGCCCGTTCTGCTACGGTTCCCGGCCGATGACGACCCTTACCACCGAGCGCAAGCAAGAGCTGGTCGACCAGTTCGGCAAGGATGGCACGGACACCGGCTCCGCCGAGGTCCAGATCGCCATGCTGACCGAGCGGATCAACGACCTCACCGAGCATCTTCGCGCACACAAGAAGGACCACCACTCGCGCCGAGGCCTGCTCATGCTCGTCGGCCGACGCCGCCGCTTCCTCAACTACCTGCAGCGCAAGGACCTCGAGGGGTACCGCGCGCTGATCAAGGAACTCGGACTCCGGCGGTGACCGTCGTCCAGCCGGGCACGCCCGCTCCCGAGTTCTCACTCGCTCGGGGCGACGGCGGCACGCTGACGCTGGACGACATCAAGGGGCAGACGACGGTCTTCGTCTTCTACCCCTTCGCCTTCAGCCCGGTCTGCACCGACCAGCTGAACCTCTACGAAGAGGTGCTGGACCAGTTCAGAGACCAGGGGGCGACGCTCTACGGGGTCTCCTGCGACTCGACCTGGTCGCAGACGGCGTTTCGCGAGAAGCTCGGCGTCACGATCGAGCAGCTCTCCGACTTCGAGCCGAAGGGCGCGGTCTGCCGCGCCTTCGGCGTCCTGCACGAGGGCGGCTTCCCCGAGCGCGCGCTCGTGATCGTCGATCCCGACGGGATCGTCAAGTGGAGCTACCAGGCTCCCTCGCCGGGCGACCTGCCCGGCGCGAACCTGATCTTCGACGGTCTCGCCGCGTAGGCCCGCGGGCCGCGCGCTCGCCCCGGCGATGAGCGGTCTCGGCAGCGCGCCGCTCCCGCCGCCCGCGACCGACGACCACGTCAGCGCGGCGTTCGGCGACACGGTCGCGATCGTCTACGCCGACTACGAGTGCCCGTTCTGCGCGCGGCTCGACCTCGCGCTGCGCGACGCGCGCGCCGGCTGGATCTTCCGTCACTTCCCCGTCAAGTCGAGACATCCGCGGGCGTGGGCGGCCGCCGGCGCGGCCGAGGCGGCCGGGCTGCAGGGTCGCTTCTGGGAGATGCACGCGTCGCTCTACGCCGACCAGGGACGGCTGGAGGACCCGCACCTCTGGGCGCGGGCGGAGGCGCTCGGGCTCGACCTCGAGCGCTTCGAGGAGGACCGTCGCTCCGACGCCGTCCGCGACCGCATCAAGCGCGACTTCACGAGCGGCGTGCGCGCCGGCGTGGTGACGACGCCGACGCTGTTCCTCGACGGCGTCGCGCACCCCGGCGTCCCGGACGACGACGTGCTCGCGCGGCTGCGCTAGCGCGCGCCCAGCAGCTCCGCGACCGCGTCGGCGCGGTAGTCGAAGATCCGCCGCAGGTCGCGGGCGACGAGCATGCTGCGGGCGACCTCCCCCAGCGGGCCGAGCGGCAGCGCGTAGCGGACGGTGTCGCGCATCAGCGTCATCGACGGGTCGGCGGGGTCGGGCGCGAACTCGTGCGTGTGGTGCCAGAGCGCGTAGGGGCCGCTCAGCTGCGCGTCGACGAAGCGCACGCCGCGGTCGCACGCCTCGATTCGGGTGCGCCAGCGCAGCGGAATCCCGTGCAGGCGCAGGCGATAGTCGATCAGCGTCCCCGGCGCCATCGCGATCGGCTCCGGCGTGACCACCTCGAATCCCAGCCACGGCGTGGTGATCGCCTCGAGGTTGCGGGCCGAGGCGAAGAACGGGAAGACCTCCTGCGGGGCTCCGGGAAGGCGCTGCTCGCGGGTCAGCAGATGGGTGCGCACCCAGGGGATACGGGCGGGACCCTGGCGCGGATCGATACTATGGATGGGTTCCGATACCGATAAGACGCAACGTACTCCGCCATCGAAGCGCGGAGCGAGAAGGGAATTACCTATATGTCTGACGCCGTCACGCGCGTCGCCGTGGAGATCGCTGGCAGAGAGATCTCCTTTGAGACAGGCAGAATGGCCAAGCAGGCCTCGGGCGCCGTCGTCGTCCGCGCCGGGGACACGATGGTCCTCAGCACCGCGACGGCCGGGGGCCTTCGCGACGTCGACTTCCTCCCGCTGACGGTGGACGTCGAGGAGCGCATGTACGCCGCGGGCAAGATCCCCGGCTCCTTCTTCAAGCGCGAGGGCAGAGCCGCCGAGAAGGCGACGCTCGCCGCGCGCATGATCGACCGTCCGATCCGTCCGCTGTTCCCGAAGGGCTGGCGTCGTGAGACGCAGCTCGTGACGGTGACGCTCTCGGTCGACCACGAGAACCCGTACGACGTGCTCGCGATGAACGGCGCGTCCGCCGCGCTGATGGTCTCCGACATCCCGTTCCCGACGCCCGTCGGCGCGGTCCGGATCGGCAAGGTCGACGGCAACTTCGTCGTCAACCCGAACGAGGCCGACCTGCTCGACAACACCGATCTCGACCTGATCGTCGCCGGCACCGACGAGGCGATCCTGATGGTCGAGGCCGGCGCCAACGAGATCCCCGAGGCCGAGATCCTCGACGCGCTCGACATCGCGCACGACGCGATCAAGAAGCTCTGCGCGCTGCAGTGGGAGCTGGCCGAGAAGGCCGGCAAGGAGAAGGTCGAGGTCGAGGTCCCGCAGGTCGACGAGAGACTGCTGAGACAGATCACGAGATCGCACGGCAGAAGACTCGACGCCGCCACGCAGGTCGAGGACAAGCTCGAGCGCCAGGACGCGACGAAGGCCGTCGAGACCGCCGTGCTGGAGCAGTACGCCGGCGACCCCGAGGCCGCCGACTACGCCGAGAAGCGCGCCGCCGCGCAGATGGCGTTCGACAAGCTCGAGAAGACCGCGATCCGCCAGCGCATCGCCGTCAGAAAGAAGCGCCCGGACGGCCGCTCGGCGACCGAGATCCGGCCGATCACGATCGAGACCAGCGTCACGCCGCGCACGCACGGCTCCGCGCTCTTCACGCGCGGCCAGACGCAGGCGCTCTCGACCGCCGCGCTCGGCACGACGCGCGAGGAGATGCGGCTCGACACGCTCGGGCTGGAGACCTCCAAGCGCTACTTCCACCACTACAACTTCCCGCCGTTCTCGGTCGGGGAGGCGGGCTTCATGCGCGGCCCGAAGCGGCGTGACATCGGCCACGGCGCGCTCGCCGAGTGGGCCCTGGCGGCGACGATCCCCGACGAAGAGTCCTTCCCGTACGTGATCCGCGTCGTCTCCGAGACGCTCGAGTCGAACGGGTCCTCCTCGATGGGCTCGGTCTGTGCCTCCTCGATGGCCCTGCAGGCGGCGGGCGTCCCGGTCACCGCACCGGTCGCCGGCGTCGCGATGGGCCTGATCAAAGAGGGCGACGACTACATCGTCCTCACCGA
>JAATFK010000581.1 GCA_015655225.1 Solirubrobacterales bacterium
GCCGTCGAGGATCGAGGCGTGGTCGCCGGAGTCGACGATCACCGTGTCGCCGGGGCCGAGGATCGTCCCGATCGCGCCGAGGTTCGCCTGGTGACCGGTCGTGTAGACGATCGCGTCCTCAGTCCCGAACCATTCCGCCAGCTCGCGCTCGAGCTCGAGGTGCAGGTCGAGCGTGCCGTTCAGCAGCCGCGAGCCGGTCACGCCGGTCCCGTATCTGTCGATCGCGGCGTGGGCGGCGGCGAGCACGCGCTCGTCGGCGGTCAGCCCGAGGTAGTTGTTGGACCCGAGCATGATCCGCCGGCGCCCCTCCATCTCGACCGTCGGCGCGGTGGCCGATTCGAGCGTGCGGAAGTAGGGGACGGCGTCCAGCTCACGCGCCGCCGCGAGCTGCGCGAGGCGCTCGTGGGTGCGGGCCTTCTCGAAGACGTCGATGGTCGTTGACATATAGTGCGCCGCCGATGGCTCTCGAGATCAGGCCGGTCACGTCCAGACGCGACCTGGCGACCTTCATCAAGCTGCCGTGGCGGCTCTATCGTAACGAGCCGCTCTGGGTGCCGCCTCTGATCGCGGAACGCAAGCGGTTCCTCGATCGCACCAAGAACCCGTGGTTCGAGCACGGCGAGGCGGAGTACTTCCTCGCCTGGCGCGACGGGCAGGCGATCGGGCGCATCACCGCCCAGGTCGACCGCCACTTCAACGAGTTCCAGGACAACGACTGGGGCCTCTTCGGCTTCTTCGAGTGCGAGGACGACCCGGAGGCGGCGCGCGCGCTGCTGGCGGCCGCCGAGGCGTGGCTGCGGGCCCGCGGGCGCGATCGCATGGTCGGCCCGATGGACTTCACGATGAACGACGAGAACGGCGTCCTGATCGAGGGCTGGGAGCTGCCGCCGATCATCCTCACGAACTGGACCCCGCGCTACTACCCGCGGCTGTTCGAGGAGGCCGGCTTCGCGAAGGCGGTCGACACGCTGATGTGGGAGCTGAACATCTCGCGCCGCGAGGAGGTCAACCCGACGATCTGGAGAATCGCCGCGCGCGTCGAGAGCAGACACGGGATCACCGTCCGCCAGTTCCGCAAGAAGGACCTGCCGGCCGAGGTCGACCGCTTCCTCGAGGTCTACAACTCCGCCTGGGAGAGAAACTGGGGCTTCTCGCCGCTGACCGACGCGGAGGTCCGCCACTACGCGAAGGACCTCTCGCCGCTGCTGGACGAGAACTGGGGCCTGGTCGCGGAGAAGGACGGCGAGACGGTCGGCGCCGCGCTCACGATCCCCGACTTCAACCAGGTGCTGAGACACCTGAACGGCCGCCTGCTGCCGTTCGGCTGGGCGAAGGCGCTCTGGTACAGACGCAGAATCGACCGCGTCCGCGTCTTCGCCCTCGGCGTCAGACGCGAGTGGCAGCACACCGGCGTCGCCGCGCGCTTCTACGAGATGTACTTCGACGCCGGCGAGCGCACCCCGCAGCACGGCGGCGAGATGGGCTGGATCCTCGAGACGAACCACTCGATGAACCGCGGCATGGAGGGGATGGGCGGCAGAATCGTCCGCCGCTACCGCCTCTACGAGAGAGTGCTCGACGCCGGTGCCGCCACCGAGACCGAGGCCGCTCCCCCGATCAGCTAGCGTAGGTCGCCGCATGAGCAACGACCGACGGCGCTGTCACCATCCAGCGCCATGGCGATGACCGACCTGCCCGCACAACGCACCCCGGAGAGCGAGCCCGAGGAGACCGTCGACGGCGTCCCCGTCCTCGCGGACGTGCGCACGCTCGAACCGGCGCGCCGCCCCCTGCCGGCGGTCCAGGCAGCCGCGGTCGCGGCGACCGGCTTCGTCGCCGGCGCGGCGACGATCGTCGCGATCCGCCGCCGTCAGCTGCGCCGCGCGCCCGCCCGCGGGCGGCGCAAGGGCCGCGACGGCGTCCAGCACTCGATCCTCGGCACGCGCTCGTTCCTCGTCGACGTGCACCTGCTCGGCAGAGAGTGATCGAGCAGCGCGTCGAGGTGACGCCGCGGTGGCCGTTCCGGCTCGCCGGCGGCAGCGGCATGGACGGCGTGCTGCGGACCCGGGGCGGCGTCGTGCAGCGGCTCCTCCACGATCCGCAGGACGGTGTGACGGTCGTCGTGCGCGTCGCGCAGACGGCGCCCGACCGCGTGCTGCTGGGCGCCCAGGCGAGCCGTCCCGAGAGCGCCGCTTGGGGGATCGAGCGGATGCGCTTCGCGCTCGGCGTCGACGACGACCTGCGCGCGTTCCACGACCGCTTCCGCGACGACCCGCTGATCGGCGCCGCCGTGCGCTCCCAGCCGGCGCTGCGGCTGCGCCGTCGCCCGCTGCCGTTCGAGGCGCTCGCGTGGGCGATCTGCGAGCAGCTGATCGAGTACGTGCGGGCGGCGGCGATCCAGCGGCGGATCGTCTACCGGCTCGGGCGCCGCTGCGAGCGCACCGGCCTGCGCGACCTGCCGAGCGCCGCGACGCTCGCCGACCAGGCGCCGGCGCTGCTGTGCTCGTTCGACCTCGCCGCGAGACGCGCGCTGGCCCTCGTGCGCGTCGCCCGCGAGGTCGCCCGCGGCCGCGTCGACCTGCACGGCCCCTACCACGAGGCGGGCTGGACGCGCCTGCGGACGATCCCCGAGATCGGCTCGTGGACGGTCGAGGTGCTGGCGCTTCTGGGCCAGGGCCGCTACGACCAGCTGCCGGCCGGCGATCTCGCCTACCGCAAGCTGGTCGGCCGGCTGTTGAGCGGCGGCGACCCGCGGGCGCGCGTCGAGGAGGACGTCGTGCGCGACTACTTCGCCCGCTACGCGCCCTGGAGCGGGCTCGCCGGCGCCTACGCGCTGCGGGCGGCGGCGCCGGGCCTGCTGGCCGTCGGCGCCGCCGCTGCCGCCTAGCGGCGCCGCCCGGCCCGGCCCGGCCCGCCTGCCTAGGACCCCTGCCCGGCGAGGAACTCGTTGCTGAGCGCGGCCGCCGTCGGCCGTCTCGTCGTCAGTCTCTGCGCGAACATCCATCTGCTGAACGTGTCCCACTCGTTCGGGACCATGTAGCCCCACGGCTCGGTCGTGTTGGCGGGGAAGAAGACCGGCAGCGTCGCTCTCACGCTCGCGAGCGTGTCGCCTCTGTCGAGGTCCGGGTTCGCCTTCACGAGCGCGTCGGTCGCGGCCTCGGGGTTCGCCCGCGCCTGCGCGTAGCCGCGCCCGACCGCCTGCAGGAACGCGCGCACGTCGTCGCCGCGGTCGGCGAGGAAGGTCGAGTTCGCGACCACCACCAGCTCGTCGTAGTTGGGGACGCCGACCTGATCCATTCTGATCACGTGCGGACGTCTCTTCTCGCGCGCGAGCTGGATCGCCTCGACGTTCCAGTAGGCGCCGAGCGTCGCGTCGACTCTGTGGGAGAGCAGCGCGGGGATCAGGTTGAAGCCGACGTCGGTCTCCGTGACGCTGTCGACCGGGACGCCCGCGTGCTGCAGGATCGTGTCCAGATAGGCGTGCTGGTAGGGGATCCCGGCGGTTCCGACGCGCTTGCCTCTGAGCTGCGCGGGATTCGTGATGCCTCTTCTCCCGATCGAGATGATCGACGTCAGCGGCTGCTGCACGAGCGCGCCGATCGCGACGAGCGGGGCGCCCTTGTCGCGCGCCAGCAGCAGGTCGGGCTCGTAGGAGATCGCGAGGTCGACTCTGCCCGACTGCACGAGTCTGAGCGGGGCGGAGGGGTCCGACGGCGTCTCCAGCTGCACCGAGAGGCCGGCCTTCGCGAACTCGCCGCTCGCCTGCGCCTGGTAGATGCCGACATGGTCCGCGTTCGGCAGGTAGTCGAGCATCACCGTCAGCTTGCGCGCAGGGCCCTTCGGGGTGAGCGAGTCCTTCTTCTCGCCGCAGGCGCTCAGGGCGAGCACGAGCCCGGCGACGGCGAGCGCGAGCGCGAGGGCTCGGGAGGCCGGTTTCATCGGTTGGGTTCTCCTCTCGGTTCATGGGCCCACGGCAGCGCCGCGCGCTCGGCCAGCGTCAGCAGGCCGAAGAGCGCGATCGCGAAGGCGGACAGGATCAGCACGGCAGCGTAGGCGCGGGCCGTGAGCAGTTGGGGGATCGCCTGCTGGACGAGGTGGCCGAGCCCGCTCTCGGAGCCGGCCTGCTCGGCGAAGACGGCGCCGATCACGGCGACCGTGACGGCGATCTTCGCGCCCGAGAAGAGCCCCGGCAGCGCGGCCGGCGCCTCGACGAGGCGGAAGATCCGCAGGCGCGAGGCGCCGAGCGTGCGCATCAGGCGGGTGCGCTCGGGGTCGACGGAGGCGAGCGCGTCGAGCGTCGTCACGACGATCGGGAAGAACGAGACGAGCCCGATGATGACCAGCTTCGGCGCGAGGTCGAAGCCGAGCCAGACGACCAGCAGCGAGGCGACGATCGGGATCGGGAGCGTCTGCGAGGCGACCAGCAGCGGATAGATCGCGCGGCGCAGGACCGGCGAGAGGTGGATCGCCACGGCGCACGCGAGCCCGCCGACGGCGGCCACGATGACGCCGAGCAGGACCTCGCCGGCGGTCACGCGGAAGTTGCTCCAGAGCAGCGAGCGGTCGTCCCAGAGCGACTGCGCGACCGCGTGGGGCGGGGGCAGCAGCAGCGGGTCGACGGGCCCGAGGTCGGCGTACAGCTCCCAGGCGCCGAAGAGCGCCAGCACGATCGCGAGCGCGGGCAGCGCGCGGCTCATCCGGTCACCCCCAAGGCGATCAGCGCCTCCTCGCGCAAGGCGAGCACCGCCGGGTCGCTGCGGCGCCGCGGGCGCGCCAGCTCGACCGGCAGCGTCGCGACGACGCGCCCCGGCCGCGGCGAGAGCACGACGACGCGGTCGGCCAGCAGGACCGCCTCCTCGACGTCGTGGGTCACGAGCACGACCGTCCGCGGCTCCTGCGCCAGCACCTCCGCGAACCAGCCCTGGACCTCCTGGCGCGTGAGCGCGTCGAGCGCGGCGAACGGCTCGTCGAGCGCCAGCACCGGTCTGCCGGCCAGCAGCGTGCGCACGAACGCGACCCGCTGGCGCATCCCGCCGGAGAGCGCGGCGGGGCGGGCGCGGGCGAACTCGCCGAGGCCGAAGCGCTCGAGCCACGGCCGCGCCCGCTCGCGCGCCTCGGCGCGGCCGACGCCGGCGGCGCGCAGCGCGAGCGCCGCGTTGTCGAGCGCGGAGGCCCAGGGCAGCAGCAGGTCGCGCTGCGGCATCAGCACCGCCGGGTCGGCCGCGACGGTGCCGGCGTCGGGCTGCTGCAGGCCGCAGATCAGCTCCAGCAGGGTCGACTTGCCGCAGCCGCTCGCGCCGACGACCGCGACCAGCTCGCCGGGCGCGACGGAGAGGTCGACGCCCGCGAGCGCCTGGACCGCGCCGTCGCGGCCGCGGAACGTCCGCCCGACGCCCGTCACCTGGACCCCGACGGGCCCTCCAACCGCAGGAGGCTCCGTCACCAGAGCCTCGACTGAACTCGACATGCGCTCCCTCCGCGGGCATTACCCCACAGGTTCAAAGGGTCAGGACCGGGATCGAAAGGCCCTATCTCAGCCGGCTCCACCCGCCAGCCCCCCTGTATGTGCCTACGCCGGCATCGTAGCGCTCGGGGCGGTCAGGGCCTTCACGAACTCCTCCAGCTGCGCGGTCGTCCAGCACTCGAACGCGACGCAGTGGCGCTCGTAGGCGGCGATCACGGAGTCGCCGTAGTTCCAGTAGAGGCGCGGCTCGGGGTTGAGCCAGAAGGTGCGCCCGGCGCGCTCGGCGATCAGCGCGAAGACGTCGTCGCGCGGCGGGCGGCCGTTCGTGCGGGCGTCGCCGAGGACGATCACGGTCGAGCGCGGGCCGAGGTCGTCCCAGGTCTCGGCGATGAACTCGGTCCAGACGCGGCCGTAGTCGGTGTAGCCGGAGATGTCGGCGACGCCGGCGTCGCGCGAGATCGCCTCGTTCGCGGCGCGGAAGTCGCGCTCCCGCTCGAACACCTCGGTCACCTCCGAGATCCGCTCGATGAAGACGAACGAGCGCAGTCTGCGGAACGAGTCGTGCAGCGCGTGCAGGACCGAGAGGAAGAAGACGCTTGCGGAGGCGACGCTGGTCGAGACGTCGCACAGCACGAACAGCTCGGGGCGGCGCGGCCGGCGCGGGCGGTACTTCAGGACGACCGGCACGCCGCCGGTCTCCAGCGACGCGCGCATCGTCCGCCGCACGTCGACGTGCGCCTTGCGGTTGTGGCCCTTCTGCTCGTGCCCCTGCGTCGCGAGCCGCCGCTTCAGCTGCGTCACGACGCGGTGGACCGCCGCGAGGTCCTGGATCGGGCCGCCCGGCAGGGAGCGGTCCAGCTCGCTCAGCGGCCGCGCGGGCGGCAGCTGCTTCGTCTGCTCGATCAGCGCGCGCTCCAGCTCTCTGCGCAGCTGCTGCTCGAATCTCCGCAAGCCTTCGCGCGGGAGCCCGTCGCGCCGCGGGTCCTCGGCCGGCAGCTCCGGCTGCGGCTCGGCGCGCAGGCCGAGCTGGCGGCGGATCCGCTGCACGTCGACGCCGATCACGCCGGAGCCCTCGCCGCGCTGGCCGAAGGCGGCGATCGCGAGCCGCGCGAGGTCCGCCATCTGGCCCTCCGCGCCCTCTCTCAGGGCGGCCGCGATCTGCTGGCGCAGCTGGTCGAGGTCGATCTGCTCGCCGCCCTCGACGCCGGCGCCGTCGGTCACGTCGCGGCGCACCGCCTCCGCCTCCGGCTGGCGGAAGAAGAAGCGGTCGAAGACGAGGTCGAAGACGCGCCGGTCCTCGGGCGACTTCGCGAGCGTGGTCGCGAGCGACTCGCGGAACGCGGTGCGGTCCTCCCACGTGACCTGCTGAAGCGCCGCGAAGGCGTCGAGCAGCTCGGAGGTCCGATCGCGACGTGCTCCCCGCGCAGCTCCTCCGCGAACGCGATCAGGTGCGCGTCGAAGCCGGCGGCTCGCGCAGGCGCGAGGGACTCAGCGTCCGGGCGCCGAACCGGCGGTGGCATCGGCTTCCTCGAGTCGCACGCCGACGCGGGCGGCGACCGTCTCCAGGTCCGTGCGGTGCTTGACGATGATGCTGAGCGTCTCGCGGAAGACTCTCGCGTCCAGCTCCTCGGCGCCGAGCAGCAGCAGCGCGCGCGCCCAGTCGATCGACTCGGCGATCGAGGGCGGCTTCTTGAGGTCGAGCTGGCGCACCTCGTGGACGAGGTCGACGAGCTTGCGGGCGATCGCCTCGTCCAGCTCCGGCGTGTGCAGCCGGACGATCTCCAGCTCGTGCTCGACGCCCGGGTAGTCGACCCACAGGTAGAGGCAGCGGCGCTTGAGCGCCTCGGTCAGCTCGCGCGTGTTGTTCGAGGTCAGCAGGACGACCGGCTGCGTGCGCGCGTCGATCCGGCCCAGCTCGGGGATCGAGATCTGGAAGTCGGAGAGCAGCTCGAGCAGCATCGCCTCGAACTCCTGGTCGGTCTTGTCGATCTCGTCGATCA
>JAATFK010000697.1 GCA_015655225.1 Solirubrobacterales bacterium
CGGGTCAACTGATGCCCGACCGACGACTCCTCCGCCGTGACATCCGTGACCTCGGCGACGCGCTGGGGCGCACGCTGGTGCGCCAGGAGGGCGAGGCGATGCTCGAGCGGGTGGAGACGGTGCGGCTGGCGATCCGCGACGACCGCGCCGCCGCGGCGACGGCCCTGGCGAGCGCCGATCCCGACACCGCGCGCCGCCTCGCTCGCGCCTTCACCACCTACTTCCACCTCGCCAATGTCGCCGAGCAGGTCCACCGTGGCCGCGACTGGGCGGCGCGCCGGCGCGAGGCCGGGGGAGGGTGGCTGGCCGAGGCGGTGGCGCGGATCGCGGCGGAGGAGGGCGACGACGGCGGGGGCGCGGCGACCGACCCCGGCTCGGGTGGCGCCCGCGTCGGCCCGACGCACCGCGCCGGCCCTTCGAGCGGGCCGCTCGCCGACCTTCCCGACGGCAGCCGAGCCGAGCTGCAGGCGCTGGTCGACCGCCTCCACGTGCGTCCGGTCTTCACCGCCCACCCGACCGAGGCGGCGCGCCGCACCGTCCTCGCCAAGCTGCGCGAGCTGGCGGGCCTGCTCGACGACCTCGAGGCCGCCGACGGCGACGAGGCGGCGACGGCGCGGGCGATGGCGCGGCTGGAAGAGCTGATCGACCTGCTCTGGCAGACCGACGAGATCCGCGTCGCCCGCCCCGAGGTGCTCGACGAGGCCCGCAACGCGGTCTATTACTTCGACGAGCTGGCGGCCGGGCCGATCCCCGACGTGCTCGAAGAACTCACCGTGCAGCTGCGCAAGCTCGGAGTCGAGCCGCCGCTCGACCCGGCGCCGTTCGCGCTCGGCAGCTGGATCGGCGGCGACCGCGACGGCAACCCGACCGTCGGCCCCGCCGATACCCGCGCGGTGCTGGCGCTCCAGCACGAGCACGGCGCCCGCCGCGCGGCGGCGCTGATCGACGAGTTGCGCGGCGACCTCTCGGTCTCCACTCGGATCGCCCCGGCGACGCCGGAGCTGGAGGCGTCCTTGGCCGAGGATCTCGACGCGCTCCCCGGGCTCGACCCGCGCTACCGGCGCCTGAACGCCGAGGAGCCCTATCGGCTGAAGCTAACGTGCGTGCGCGAGAAGCTCGCGAACACCAGACGCCGATTTGCCGCGGGGAGTGCCCATGTCGCGGGCCTCGACTACCTCGACGAGCGGGCGCTGCTCGGGGAGCTGCGGCTGATCCAGGAGTCGCTGGAAGCGCACAAGGGCGGGCTGGTCGCGGCGGGGAGGGTGGCGCGGGCGATGCGGGCGATCGCCTCGACCGGCCTGCGGATGGCGACGCTCGACGTGCGCGAGGAGGCGTCGGCCCACCACGCCGCGCTGGCCCAGCTCTTCGACCGGCTCGGCGAAATCGAGACCCCTTACATGGAGCTGGCGCGGGACGAGCGGCGTGAAGTGCTCTCCGCCGAGCTGGCGTCCCGGCGCCCGCTCGCCCCCGACCCGCCGCCGCTCGACGACGGCGCCGCCCGAACCTTCGGCGCCTTCGCCGAGATCCGCCGCGCCCACGGCCTCTACGGTCCGGCCTGCGTCGAGTCCTACGTGATCTCGATGTGCCGGGGGGTCGACGACGTGCTGGCGCCGGCGCTGCTCGCCCGCGAAGCGGGGCTCCTCGACCTCGGCGAGCCCGCCTTCGCCGCGCTCGGCTTCGTGCCGCTGCTGGAGACGCTGGAGGAGCTGCGCCGCGCCGACGAGTTCCTCGCCGAACTGCTCGCCGACCCGAGCTACCGGCGGATCCTGGCGCTGCGCGGCGACGTGCAGGAGGTGATGCTCGGCTACTCCGACTCCAACAAGGAGGGCGGGATCACCGCGTCGAGTTGGCAGGTCCACCGCGCCCAGCAGCGCCTGCGCGACATCGCCGCCGAGCACGGCGTGCGGCTGCGGCTCTTCCACGGGCGCGGCGGCACGGTGGCGCGCGGCGGCGGCCCGACCCACGACGCGATCCTGGCGCAGCCGCCGGGGACGCTCGACGGTGAGATCAAGGTGACCGAGCAGGGCGAGGTGATCTCCGACAAGTACG
>JAATFK010000416.1 GCA_015655225.1 Solirubrobacterales bacterium
GAACGCGGGCGTTCTGGCCATCACGGCCACCGTACCACGAAGATGACGCCCTCGTCACGTTTGAACCGCGCAGCGACCGACTATCGTGAGCCGCATGGCAGCCCGTCCCGTCATCGGCATCTGCACCGCGTACGAGCGCGCCCGCTGGAGCGTCTGGGACCAGCGCGCAGCCCTGCTGCCGATCTCCTACGTCGAAGCGGTCCAGCGGGCCGGCGGACTGGTGCTGATGCTCGCGCCCGACCCTGTGCTGACCGAGCAGCCCGACGAGGTGCTCGACCTGCTCGACGGCCTGATGCTGGCCGGCGGCGTCGACATCGACCCCGCGCTCTACGGCGCCGAGCCGCACGCCGAGACGCGTGACCTCGAGCCCGAGCGCGACGCCTTCGAGCTGGCGCTCGCGCGGCGTGCGTTCGAGCGCGACCTGCCGTTCCTCGGCATCTGCCGGGGGATGCAGGTGATGAACATCGCGCAGGGCGGCACGCTGCGCCAGCACCTGCCCGAGGAGCTGGGCCACCACGAGCACCGCAAGGTGATGGGGACCTTCGACGGCGCCGACCACGACGTGCGGCTCGCTCCCGGCTCGCTCGCCGCGCTCGCCGCCGGCGAGGAGCGGCACGCGACCAAGTCCCACCACCACCAGGGCGTCGGCCGCGTCGGCGACGGGCTCGTCGTGACCGGCTGGGCGACGCTCGACGAGCTGCCGGAGGCGATCGAGCTGCCGTCCAACGAGTTCGCCCTCGGCGTGCAGTGGCATCCGGAGGCGGACGAGCACAGCACGCTGATCACGGCGCTCGTCGCGCAGGCGGCCGAGCACCGCGGCGCGCGCGCCGATCAGCTCGACGGCGCCGGCTCCTCCGCCCGCGCCAGGTAGCCGATCATCCGGTTCGTCAGCGACGCCAGCTGACGGGCCGTGTCGGTCCGCGCCGGGGGGACGTCGTCGAGCACCGTCGCGGCGTTGCCGAGCAGCGCCGGCTCGCTCGCGATCGCCGTCCCCATCAGCACGCGCGCGCCGGCGCGCACCAGCTCCGGCTCGACCGTCCAGAGCGCCTCGAAGACGCGCTCGCCGTCGGGCGCCTGCTGCTGCTCGGGGATCTCCCAGGCGGCGAGGCAGGCGGCGTAGCCGGGCGAGTCGCAGACGAGCGCCCACTCGCGCCGCAGCGGCGCGTCGGCGTCGAGCGGCACCTCCAGCGGGTAGGTCGGGCGCGAGCGCGCGTGCGGGAAGTCGGCCAGCACGACCGCGATCCGCGCCGTCCGGGCGAGCTCGTGCCAGCGGCGCTCGACGTGGCGGTAGAAGCGCTCCTGCTGGAAGGCGCCGAGGATGATCGGCTGCTCGGCGGCGGCGAACGACTCGTCCTCGATCGCGTAGGAGATCGCCGCCAGCGAGCGCTTCGTGAGCCGCTGGGGCGGTAGGTCCGCGAGCGAGCGGCGCAGGCAGGCGAAGACGGAGACGTCGCGGCCGGCGGGCCGCTGCGCGCGGGCGATCGCGGCCTTCAGCGCGAGGCCGCCGTCACGCTCGCGGGCGACCTGGAGGATCCGCTCGACGTCGGCCTCGCTGTAGCGACGGGCGCCGGTCTCGGTCCGCTCGGGGCGGGGGAAGCCGTACCGCTGCTCCCACATCCGCAGAGTGCCCTCGCCGACGCCGGTGCGCTGCGCGACCGCGCCGATCGAGAGCCCGTCGTCCATCAAGCGGCCTCGAGCGCGTAGCGCGCCCGGATCAGCCCCAGCCGGATGCGGCTCTTCGCGGTTCCGACCGGGACCTGCGTCGCGTGCGCGACCTCGCGGGCGCTGAGGCCCGCGCCGTAGGCCAGCAGGACCGCCTGGCACTGCTCCGCCGGCGCCGTTCTGAGCGCCGTCAGCGCGGCCCGCGAGCGGTCGCGGCGGATCGCCAGCTCGTCGGCCGCGCGCTCGGGCGCGGCGGAGGAGATCTCGCCCGTCATCCGCTCGGTCGCGGCGTCGGCGGCCTGGCGTGAGCGCCAGCGGTCGAGGGCTCGGCTGCGGGCGACCATCGCGACGTAGCTTGCCAGGCTCCCGCGCGCGGGGTCATACGACCCCGGCCGCTCCCACAGGCCGGTGAACACGTCCTGTGCCACGTCCTCGGCGGCGGCTTGGTCGCGCAGCACGCGCTGCGCTGCCCGGACGGCGATCGGGTTGAGTCGGCGGTATGCCTCGGAGAAGTCCTTGGGGTCCCACATGTCGCTGCTCCTTCACCTTCAACAAGCTGTGTAGGGCAGTTATACACGCGACGGCGAAACTCAACCGCACGCTGGCGCGTGGGCGTTTGGCCAGAGCGGACGGAATGCGTCAGTGGGTGAACGTCTCGGCCGCGTAGCCGGCGGCCTCGACGGCGTGCAGCACCTCGCGCGCGTGCGCCTTGCCGCGCGTCTCCAGCACGAGCTGGACGGCCGTCTCCCTCACATGGAGGTCGATCCCCTCGCGGACGTGCTCGACGTCGACGAGGTTCGCGCCCAGCTCGCCGACCAGCACGAGCAGCCGCCCCAGCTCGCCGGGTCGGTCCGAGAGGCGCGTCAGCAGGACGACGCGCCGGCCCGACTGCGACTCGTGTCGCCGCGCGACCGACGCCAGCAGCCCGGCGTCGACGTTCCCGCCGGAGAGGATCGCCGCCGTCGTCCCGCGCGTCGCGGGGGCCGAGCGGCCGCCGATCAGCGCCGCCACGCCGACCGCGCCGGCACCCTCGACGACCAGCTTCGCGCGCTCCAGCAGCAGCACCATCGCCTCCGCGACGTCATCCTCCGGGACGACGACGAGGTCGTCGAGCCAGCGGCCGATCAGCCCGAGCGTCAGCTCGCCCGGACGCTTGACGGCGATCCCGTCGGCGATCGTGAGCGCCGAGTCGACGGCGATCGGGACCCCCTGCTCGAGTGAGCGCGGGAACGGCGCGGCGCGCTCGACCTGCACGCCGACGATCTCGACCTCGGGGCGCAGCGACTTGATCGCGATCGCGACGCCGCTCGCGAGCCCGCCGCCGCCGACCGGGACGAGCACCTTCGCGAGGTCGGGGATCTGCTCGACCAGCTCGAGGCCGAGGCTGCCCTGTCCGGCGATCACGTCGGGGTCGTCGAAGGGGTGCACGAACGCCAGGCCGGCCTCCCGCGCGCGCGCCTGCGCGGCCTGCAGCGACTCGTCGACGGTCAGGCCGACGAGTCGCACGTGCGCGCCCAGCTCGGTGCACGCGTCGACCTTCGAGATCGGCGCGCCGACCGGCATGAACAGCTCGCAGCGGATGGAGCGTGCGCGGGCGGCGTAGGCGAGCGCCTGGCCGTGGTTGCCGGCGCTGCCCGCGATCACGCCGGCGGCGCAGCCCTCGGGGCCGAGCGCGGCGATCTTCGCGAGCGCGCCGCGCAGCTTGAAGGAGCCGGTCCGCTGGAGGTTCTCGGCCTTCAGCGCGATCGTCCCGCCGACCCGCTCGCTGAGCGTGCGCGAGGAGACGACCGGCGTGCGCCGCACGACCTCGGCGCCCGCCGCCGCGGCGGCACGGATCCGTGCGAGGTCGACCGGCTCCCGCTCGCTCACCGGGGGCGCCGCCTTCACGCGCTCGGGAGCGCGACGATCGCGTCGAGCTCGACGATCGCGCCGCGCGGCAGCCCCGCGACCGCGATCGCGACGCGGGCCGGCGGGTCGGTCTCGAAGAACGACGCGTAGACCTCGTTGACGCTCGTGAAGTCGGCCATGTCGGTCAGGTAGACCGTCACCTTGACGGCGTCCGCGAGCGTCGCGCCGGCGGCCGCGCAGACGGCCGCGAGGCTTTCGAGGCAGCGGCCGGCCTGCTCCGCGGCGGTCGTCCCGACCAGCTCGCCCGTCTCCGGATGCAGCGCGATCTGGCCCGAGCAGTAGAGCATCCGCTCCGTGCGGACGGCCTGCACGTAGGGCCCGATCGCGGCGGGCGCGCCGAGGGCGGTGACGGACTCACGGTGGTTGGGCACGGGCGGGACTCCTCTAGTTGCTGGTCAGTTGCGGCGGCGGGGGCCTCACGCTACCGGTCGGCGCCCCCACGGGTAGCCTCTGCCGGGATGCCGAACCGCCTCGCCGACGAGACGTCCCCCTACCTGCTCCAGCACAAGGACAACCCGGTCGACTGGCGGCCGTGGGGCGAGGAGGCGCTGGCGGAGGCGCGCCGGCGCGACGTGCCGCTGATCGTCTCGATCGGCTACTCCGCCTGCCACTGGTGCCACGTGATGGAGCGGGAGTCGTTCGAGGACGCGGAGGTTGCCGCCTACATGAACGAGCACTTCGTCCCGGTCAAGGTCGACCGCGAGGAGCGCCCCGACGTCGACGCGATCTACATGGAGGCGGTGCAGGCGATGACCGGCCAGGGCGGCTGGCCGCTGAACGCCTTCGTCACGCCCGAGCAGGTTCCGTTCTACGCCGGCACGTACTTCCCGCCGCGGCCGGCCCACGGGCTGCCGAGCTGGCGCCAGCTGCTGGAGGCGATCGCGGAGGCGTGGCGCGACCGTCGCGAGGAGATCCGCGAGGAGAGCCAGCGGATCGTCGCGCGGCTGGAGGCCGGCGCGCGGCTGGAGCCGACCGCCGGCGACCTGCCGGCGACGCTGCTCGACGACGCCGTCGCCGGGATCCGCGCGAGCTGGGACGTCGCTCACGGTGGGATTGGGGGCGCGCCGAAGTTCCCGCAGGCCTCCGTGCTGGAGCTGCTGCTGCGGCGCGGGCCGGAGGACCGCGAGCTGGCGCTGCAGTCGCTGCGCGCGATGGCGCACGGGGGCATCCACGACCAGCTCGGCGGCGGCTTCGCGCGCTACAGCGTCGACGCCGCCTGGGTCGTCCCCCACTTCGAGAAGATGCTCTACGACAACGCGCTGCTGGCGCGCGCCTACCTGCACGGCTGGCAGGTGAGCGGCGAGGAGGAGCTGCGGGCGGTCGCGGTCGATACGCTCGACTGGGTGCTGCGCGAGCTGCGCGGCTCCGAGGGCGGCTTCCACTCGGCGCTCGACGCCGACTCGGAGGGCGTCGAGGGCAAGTTCTACGTCTGGTCGCGCGACGAGCTGCACGCGGTGCTCGACGACGAGCGGCTGACGCGGATCGCGATCGACTGGTTCGGCGCCGACGGCCACCCTAACTTCGAGGGCGCGCACATCCTCGTGACGGCCGGCGGGACCGAGCCCGGCCCGCCGCCGCCGCCGGAGCTGCCGGAGATCCGCCGGCGGCTCCTGGCGGCGCGCGCGACGCGCATCCGGCCGGCTCTCGACGACAAGCGCCTGACCGCCTGGAACGCCCTCATGATCGCCGCGCTGGCCGATGCCGGCGCGGTTCTCGGGCGGGCCGACTACCTCGACGCCGCGCGCACCGCCGCCGACTTCGTCCTGCGCGAGCTGCGCGACGCGGACGGCCGCCTGTTGCGCAGCTGGAACGCCGGGCGCGCGAGACTGCCGGCCTACCTGGAGGACCACGCGTTCCTGCTCGAAGCGCTGCTGACGCTGTACGAGGCGACCTTCGAGGAGCGCTGGTTCGTCGCGGCGCGGGAGCTGGCCGACACGCTGCTGGCACGCTTCGCCGACCGCGAGCGGGGCGGCTTCTTCTCGACCGCCGACGACCACGAGCGGCTGCTGGCGCGGCGCAAGGACCTGGAGGACACGCCGATCCCGTCGGGCAGCTCCTCCGCCGCCTACGGCCTGCTGCGGCTGGCGCTGCTGACCGGCGAGGCCGTGTACGAGGACGCCGCGCGCTCGGTCGTGGCGCTCCTGCATCCGCTCGCGGTGCGCCATCCGACCGCCTTCGGCCACCTGCTGCAGGTGATCGACCTGCTGCAGGCCGACGACGCCCGCGAGGTCGCGATCGTCGGGGAGGACGGGGCTGACGAGCTGCTGGCGGTCGTGCGCGGGGCGTTCCGCCCGCACCTCGTGCTGGCGGGGGCGGCCGCGGCGGAGGGCGAGGAGCCCGTCGTGCCGCTGCTGCGCGGGCGCGGACCGGTCGACGGCGCGGCCGCCGCCTACGTCTGCGAGCGCTTCAGCTGCCTGGCGCCGGTGACCGCGCCCGAGGCGCTGGCGGCGGCGCTCGCGGGCGACGCGTAGGCGCGGCGGGCGGACCCCGCCGCGGCACTGCGGCGCTGCCCGTCCCTGGCGCGTCGGCGATTTCAGTCCACGCCCTCGCGCGCCGATACATGGCGCATGCACACACCCCACCGCCTCGCGCGCGCGACCGCCGTCGCCGGCGCGCTGATCGCCACCGCCGCCCTCGCGGCTCCCGCTCTTGCGGCCCCGAAGACCCGCGACGTCACCTGCAAGGGCAACGCGAACGCCTGCTCGGCCGTCGTCAGCCTGGCGGGCGGCGCCAGCAACGTGAAGCTGCGGATCGCGCTGACCGACACCGACTTCGCGCTCACCTCCACGACCGTCAGGCCGGCGTCCGTGAAGGGCGCCTACTCGCTCTCGAAGGGCAGCTTCTCGGTCGGCGGCTCGATCTACACGACGACGCTGAACGCCGTGCGGTCGATCCCGAAGGGCGCGACGCTGACGCTGCGCTTCGGCGTCACCTCGGCGGCGAAGTCGATGAGCTGCAAGAGCGTCACGAAGAGCATTTCGGCGCTGTCGATCGCGAGACAGGGCACCAAGCAGGCGAAGGGCGCCTACTCCTGCCAGCAGGCGAACGCGGTCACGAACACGTGGGCGCTGCGCTTCGACCACCGCGAGCAGGTGCAGAAGTTCTCGGTGAACGACATCGCCTACAGATGCGGCGTGATCCCGAGCGTCACCCAGAACCTGCAGTGCACGGGTGGCGGGACGGCGATCCGCTTCGCCGGCCCGACCGGCCACTGACCCCCGGCGCGCTTCCGGCCGCCTGCCGGTCCTCGCTTAGAGGACCGGCAGGTAGCGGTCCAGCTCCCACTGGGAGACCTGGACGCGGTAGTCGTCCCACTCCTGCCGCTTGATCTCGACGAAGCGGTTGAACATGTGCTCGCCGAGCGTCCGCAGGACCAGCTCGGACTCGGCCGTCAGCTCGATCGCCTCGCCGAGCGTCGCCGGCAGCTGCTCGATCCCGAGGCGGCGGCGCTCGTCCGGCGCGAGGTGGTAGAGGTTATTCTCCATCGGCTCGGGCAGCTCGTAGCCGTGCTCGATCCCCTCCAGCCCGGCCTGCAGCAGGACCGCGAACGTGAGGTACGGGTTGCACGCCGGGTCGGGGCAGCGCAGCTCCATCCGCGTCGTTCTCTCCTTGCCGGGATGGTAGAGCGGCACGCGCACGAGCGCGGAGCGGTTGCGGCGCGACCAGGCGACGTACGTCGGCGCCTCGTAGCCGGGCACCAGCCGCTTGTAGGAGTTGACCCACTGGGCGAAGATCGAGGAGAGCTCGCGCGCGTGGCGCAGCTGGCCGGCGATGAAGGCCTTGCCGATGTAAGAGAGGTAGTAGGGGTCGTCGGCGTCGAAGAAGGCGTTGCGGCCGCCTCTGAACAGCGACATGTGGGTGTGCATCCCGGAGCCGTTCTCGCCGAACAGCGGCTTCGGCATGAAGGTCGCGTGGAGGCCGTATCTCATCGCGTACTCCTTGACCGTGATGCGATACGTCATGCAGTCGTCGGCCATCTTCAGCGCCGGGGCGTAGCGCATGTCGATCTCGTGCTGCGAGGGGCCGACCTCGTGGTGGGTGTACTCGACGTGGATGCCGAGCTGCTCGAGCGCGAGGACGGTCTCGCGGCGCAGGTCCGAGCCGGCGTCGAGCGTCGTCAGGTCGAAGTAGCCGCC
>JAATFK010000255.1 GCA_015655225.1 Solirubrobacterales bacterium
CGGCGATGGAGAGGACGACGGCCGCGGCAAGTGGCCAGCCGTGGCTGCTCATCATCCCCGAGCAGAGGATGCTGCTGAGCCCGAGCGTCGAACCGACCGAAACGTCGAAGCGGCCGCCGATCAACGGGATCATCAATGCGAGGGCGAGTACGACGAGCACCGACTGCGTGATCGTGATCGTCTGGAAGTTGGCGGACGTGGCGAAAGTGTCCGGCCGCAGCACGCAGAACAGCACCACCATCGCAGCGAAGAGGAGCGACAGGCCGAGCCGCTCCAGGATCGCCGAGGACGACTGCCGGGCTGGCCTCCTGCGCGCGCCCCTGGCTGCCGACCGCGCGGTCTTGTTGCGCTCGACCGTCGTCACCGCGGGGGCGTCCGAGTCCTGAGAGGTTGAAGTCATGCTGTGCCTCCGTCGCTGTACACGTGCTCTGTCAGGCGGCTGCGCGTCGCTTCTGTACCGACGACCTCTCGCGCGATCCGGCCGCCCCGAAGGATCAGCACACGGTCGGAGACATCGGCCAGCTCCTCGAAGTCCGACGTCACGAGGATCGCGGCCATCCCTTCGTCGACCGCTGCGTTGATCGCCGCGTAGAGGTCGGCGCGGGCGCCGACGTCGACGCCCTGCGTCGGATCGTCGAGCAACAGCAGGAGCGGTCTGCGCCGCAGCCACCGCGCGACGATCGCCTTCTGCATGTTGCCCCCGGACAGCGTGCCGAGCAGCGCACGGTCGCCGGCGGTCCGGATCCCGAACCTGGCGATGTCGTCCTTCGCCGCGCCCCGTTCCATGCCATGACGCAGACGGCCGTGGCGACGAAAGCGGGAGACATCCGCGGCGGAGAGGTTCTCGCGCACCGTCATGTCGAGCAGCGCCGCGTCCTGCTCGCGCCGCTCGGGGATGTACGCCACCCCCAGCCGCATCATCTGCTGCACGCTGGAGGGCACGACCTCACGTCCGCCGACAGCGATCCGCTCGGCCACTCCCCGGTCGGCTCCGAACAGCATGCGCAGCAGTTCGGTCCGGCCCGATCCGAGCAGCCCAGCGATTCCTACGATCTCGCCTCTTCTGACCTCGATGTCGACGCCCTTCAGCGGGCCGCCGCACAGTCCGCGGACCGACAGCGCGCTCGCGCCGGAGGGCCGCCGCCGATGCGCGCTCATCACGCTCTCCACCGGCCGCCCAACGATCAGGTGCACGAGGTCGCGCTCGGTCAGTCCGCGCGTCGGCCGCGTCACGACGTGGCGCCCGTCGCGCAGGACCGTCAGCGAGTCGGTCAGGCTGACGATCTCGTCGAGCCGGTGAGAGACGTACACGATGCTTTGGCCCCGTCGCCCGTAGCCGCGCAGGCTCTCCAGAAGGACCTGCACCTCGTGCTCCGGAAGCGCCGCAGTCGGCTCGTCGAGGACGAGCACCGACATTGCGCGCTCGCCGTCCCCCGCGTGGCCGTCGTCCGGCTCGTCCTGCAACGCACGCGCGATGGCGACCATCGTGCGAGTTGCCGGCCGGAGATCCTCGATCAGCGACTCCGCGTCCGCGTCGATCTCGAAGCGCTCGAGCAGCGCGTTCGTCCGGTGCCGGAGCTGGCGCCAGCCGATCGCTCCGAGCCGCCGCGGGAAGCGACCGCCCAGCGCGAGGTTCTCGGCGACCGTCATCGCGCCGATCACGCCGGGATCTTGGTGGACGAACCGAAGACCCTGGTGCCGGGCGATCTCCGGCGTCGTCGACCGCGCGGGGACGACCTCGCCCCCGATCAGCACATCGCCGGAGTCGCCGTGGTAGACCCCGGCCAAGATCTTGATGAGCGTCGACTTGCCGGAGCCGTTGCCGCCCAGGAGGCCGTGAATGCTGCCCTGGCCGACCGCGAAGCTCACGTCGTCGAGCGCCTGGGTCGCTCCGAACGCCTTCGAGACGTTGCTGACCCGGAGCGCGACGGACGGCTCAGACGCCGTCGCGCTCCGCCGGGCGGCGTCGAGTGCGACGCCGCCGCTCATCTTCCGGTCCACATCTTGGTGTAGGTCGCCTTGAAGTCGACCGGCACCGACACGGGACTGCCCGGGGCGCCGACCGTCTGCTTGTCGACGTACGCAAGGCCGCTTCCCTCGTTCGGGAGTCTCGCCGGATCCTCCCCGGCGAGCAGGCGATTCACGGTGTCAGCCGCACCCCAGGACATCATCTCCCACGGCAGCAGCGTCCCCGAGTTGGCGAGTTCCATCTGGCCGCTGCGGATCTTGTCGCGGCTCTGCGTCAGTCCGTCGCCGCAGCAGACGACCTTGTTGTTGGCGAAGACCGGCCCGATCAGTGATGACGCCAGCACGAAGTCGCTCGCGTACGCCACCGCATTCGCCTTCGGATGGGCGTTGAGCCCAGTCTGAGCGATCTGCGTCGCGGGGTTCGGCCACTGCGCCACGTTGAAGCCGTCGTTGTTGAGCGTGCAACCGGCGCAATTCTGCTTCATGAACGCTGTCCACTTGTTCCAGTACGCCACCCAGAAGACTTGGTCGGCGCCCGAGTTGATGTAGGTGATCTCGGGCTTTTTGATGCCCTTCTGCTTGAG
>JAATFK010000025.1 GCA_015655225.1 Solirubrobacterales bacterium
CGTCGCCGACTTCGGACTGGGCCGCCTTGGGTTCGGGTCCGGCGGCGAGCTGGGGGAGCTGACCGTCGCGCCGGTCACGACGATCCGCACACCGGGGCTCACGCTCCCGGAGCCGGGCGTCGCACGCGATCAGTACACGCGCTCGGAGCGGATCTCCGTCGCGACGCTCGCGCTCGTCGCCGCCTACGCCCTGCGCTTGGTCTCGCAGGACCGCTCGAAGCACAAGGTCGTGCTGCTGGACGAAGCGTGGTTTCTGCTCGCCTCCTCGCAGGGGAGGGCGATCATCAACCGGCTCGTCCGCGTCGGACGCTCGCTCAACGTCACCGTCCTGCTGCTGACCCAACGGCTGCGCGGCGACCTCGGCGACCTCTCCGACCTCGTCGGCACCTACTTCGTCTTCGGCGTCGAGTCCGACGAGGAGGCCGAGACGGCGCTGCGGCTCCTCGGCCTCGATCCCGACGAGGTCGAGCTGCGCGGCCGGCTGCGCAGCTACCGCCGGGGGCGCTGCTTGATGCGCGACCTGCGTGGCCGGGTCGCCGAGATCCAGTTCGACCCGAGCGCACTCGAGCTGGAGGCGTTCGACACCACCCCCGACCCGGTCGCGGCGCCATGAGCCTCGCCGCTCGATTCCGTCTGACTCCTCGACGGGCAGCGGTCGCGCTGACGATCGCCGCCACGCTCGTGCTGCTGGCGTGCTCGCTCGCGGGCGCGGACGTGTTCGGCAACGTCGGGCCGGCGTCGCAGCTTCCCGGCGGTGGGATCGCGGGCCGGTTCCCGATCGGGAACTACGCGCTCGACAGCCACTTCTCGGCGGTCAAGGCCGGTGTGTTCAGCGGCATCGACGTCTCCGGCGTGCCGCCGATGATCGCGTGGTTCCTGGCGAATTAGCTGTGGCAGCTCACCGCGTTCGTCGCGAACGCGCTGATCACGCTGTTCGTCTTCGCCTTCAGCCTCGACCTCGTCAACGGGTCCGCGACGACCGGCGGTCAGGGCGCGCTCGCACCGGTCAGCCAGGCCGTCAGCTCGATCTACGCGCACACCCTCGGTGCGCCGTGGATGACGCTGGCGATCACGGCCGCCGGGGTTTGGGCGATGTGGAAGGCGCTCGTCCAGCGCCGCTACGTCGAGACCGCCGGCGCGCTCGCGATCTCCCTGGCGTGCTGCCTGCTCGCCCTCTTCCTCGTGACGCAGCCTCAGCGGACGATCGGCGCGGCGAGCCGCGTCACGAACGAGGTCTCCGCCGGCATGCTCTCGCTCACCAGCAAAGGCGAGGTCGGCGACCAGTCGGCAGCGAAGCAGGCCGCCGCCGATCAACTCTTCTCGCTGCTCGTGCAGGACCCCTGGACGGTCCTCGAGTTCGGCGGCATCGAGCACTGCGTCAAGAGTCCGCCCGCCGAGGATCCGGTCTCGGTCGCGGTCCAGCCACTCTCGCCCGACCCGGCGCAGTCCGCCGCGCTCTTCCAGCAGCTCCGCGCCGGCACCGAGATCCAGGCGCCGGCCAAGACCTGCGTCAACGACGAGAACAAGTACGCGCCCCGGTTCCTCCAGTACCAGCCGGACTCCGATGACCGCAACGATGAGTACGCGGCACTCGAGGCGGGCGACACCGGCAAGCTGCCCTCCAGCGACCCCGCCAAGCAGCATCCCGAGCAGGCGCACTACCCGCTCGGCAATGCCGACAAGCCCGCCGCCGACGCCTCGGACAAGGGCGGTCAGTACCAGCGGCTCCTGATGGCGGTGATCGTCTTCACCGGCGAACTTGGCTGCTGGCTGCTGCTCGGGTCGCTCTCGATCGGCGTCGTGCTCGCACAGGTCCTCGCGCTCCTGCTGCTCGGCTTCGCACCGGTCGCGCTCGTCGTCGGGATCTACCCCGGACGCGGCCACCAGTTCTTCTTCGGCTGGTTCGGGCGGCTCGTCAGCTTCGTCATCCGCAAGGCGGTCTACAGCCTGATCCTCGCGGTCCTGCTCGCCGTCGCCGCCGCCGTCGCCGACGCCTCCGTCTCGCTCGGCTGGCTGATGAGCTGGGGCCTCCAGGCCGCCTTCTTCTGGTCGGTCTGCCTCTTCCGCAACGACATAACCCGCGCGCTCACCGTCGCGGTCGGCGGCTCGCCCGAGGGCGCACCGAACCCGGCCGGACTGCGGCGCTTCGCGCTCACCTACCTCGGCAGCCTCTACACCGCCGCACGCGTCGCCCAACCGGTCGGCGCGCTCGCACGACGGCCGTTCGATGACGGCCGCCGGTCGAGTCGTCGCGCGCGTCGCCTCGCGACAGCAGCAGCCGGCGCGAGCGGCTGGACGCCGCCGCCGACTGCCGGCGGCGAGTCGGTCGTGCCCGAACCGACGCCGACCAAGCCGAGCGGCGGCACGAGACCCGAACCGCCCGAGGACGGCGCGCGTACCGATCACCAGGAGCCGCCGTCGCGTGAGACGACGGACGCGGCGCCCGACTCGAGTGTCGATCAGCGCGATTCCGAGCCGGCGGTGCCCGTTGTCGCGCCGTCGCGCGCGGAGCAGTTGGAGGGGCCGTGGCCGCCCGTCCGCCGCAGAAGCCGCAGAGGCCGCCGCCCGATCCAGACCGCCACCGAGTCGGCCGCCACCAACCCGCCGGACAGCACGACC
>JAATFK010000175.1 GCA_015655225.1 Solirubrobacterales bacterium
CACAACTCGATCGTCTTCATGATCGAGTCCCAGGTCGCCTACGTGCTCGACTGCCTGCGCACGCTGGAGCGTTGCGGCGCCGCGACCGCCGAACCGAGACGCGCGGCGCAGGCGGCCTTCAACGCCGGGCTGCAGCGGCGGATGCGGCGGACCGTCTGGACCAGCGGCGGCTGCGCCAGCTGGTACCTCGACGCGACCGGCCGCAACACGACGCTCTGGCCCGGCAGCTCGTGGAGCTTCCGCACCGCGACGCGCCGCTTCGACCCCGGCGAGTACGACCTCCACCCACGGGTGGAGTCGTCCGTCGCGGCGCCGGCGCCGGCTTTGTTGGGCTGACGTTAAGAGCTGACCGGTCGGTGGACGAGCGGCGCCGGCGGCCCAACGATCTTCGGGAACCCGTCAATTCATCGGGTGCTGCCGTTCGGGTCGTTCCCGCCATGGTTGATTGACTCGGTCCAGCTTCTGGAGCTTTTCCGTGCCGTCGCAGCACGTCCTTGACGGAGCTGTCCGAACCCCCATATAAATTGGGGCGATGGCAACGCTCGAGGCGGGCCGTCGGGGGATGTCCATCGCGCCGAGGGGCTCGGCGCTGGATGAGGGGCACAGGGGAATGCAGCTGCATCAACGAGCGCACGGCCGCCGGCCGGCGCGCTGCGCGGTGGCGCCATGACGGCCGAGGCACGGCCGCGCTCGACCGGGGACGGGCCCGGCCGCGAGGTCGGCGACGCCGGCGATCCCGGCGAGCGGCCGGTCTTCGAGCTGTTCGAGGGCTTCGCGCTCACGAGCGTGCTCGCCTCCCTCGAGCAGGCCGGGCTGCTCGCCCGCCTGGAGGGCGGCGACGTCCCCGCCGACCCGGGCGAGGGTGAGGACGGCCTGCCGCTCGCGACGCTGCGCTACCTCGCGCAGCGCGGCGTCGTCGAGGAGCACGCGGGCGCCTATTCGCTGACCGCGCGTGGCCGGGCGATCTGCGCCGACAAGGGCTATCTCGTCTGGCTCGCCGGCGGCTACGGCGAGGTGCTGGCGCAGCTCGGCGCCTTCTCGACCGGGACGCTGTGCTACGGCGAGGACGGCGACGTGGTCCGGCGCGGTCGCTGGGTCGCCGACGGCTCCGCGCTGATCGGGCGCGGCGACGTCACGCCCTACGCGATCGAGCTGCTCGACGGGATCGCCTTCTCGCACGCCGTCGACCTCGGCTGCGGCACCGGGCGCTTCCTGATCGGTGCGGCCCAGCGCTACGGCGCGAGCGGCCTCGGCGTCGACCTCAGCCCCGAGGCGTGCGCCGACGCCGAGCGCGCGATCGCGGCCGCCGGACTCGAGGGGCGGGTGCGGGTCCGCCACGGCGACGCCGCCCAGCTCGACGCGATCCCCACGCTCGACGAGGCGCAGCTGGTCGTCGCGTTCTTCCTCCTGCACGAGATCTTCGAGCAGGGCCGGCCCGCCCTCGTCAGCTACCTGCGGCGGCTCAGCCGCCTGACGCCGGCGGGCGCGCACATGCTCGTCGCCGAGGTGCAGCCGGCCAGCGGCGCGCCGGACGAGCGCTGGCGGCCCGAGTTCACGCTGCTGCACGCCGTCATGCGCCAGCAGCTGCTGACCGCCGAGGGCTGGAACGACGCGTTCGCCGAGGCTGGCTGGACGCCGCGCGTCACGCGCGACGTCGACCTGCCCGGCGCCGTGGTGCTGCTCTACGAGAACACGACCGAGGGAAGTGGCTGAGATGGAGGTCGCACAGCGATCCGGGCTCGTCGTCACGCAGGGGCTGCCGGTCTACGAGGAGATGGACGGCCACCACGAGCCGGCACCGCTCTACCTCACGCCCGAGACGGTGCCGGGGGTCCCGTTCCGGATCGCGGTGGTCGACGCCGCCCAGCTGGTCGGCTCGCCGCACGCCGACCTCCACGTCCACGCCGAGCACGACGAGATCTACCTCGTCGCGACCGCCGGCTGCCACTTCACGGTCGAGACCGACCGCGACGCGCTCGTGCTCGACGCGCCCGCCTCGATCCTGATCCCCGCCGGGACGCCGCACCGGCTCGTCGTCCACTCGGTCACGACCGACACCTGCCCGTTCCTCGGCATCCTGCTCGACCCCCTGCCCGCGCCATGAGCACCGGGTCCTCGGGCCGCGTGCGCGACCGCGGCAGCCGCTGGCGGCGGCGGCGCGGCTGGGGCGGCTCGACCGCCCACGGGCGCCTGCGCGTGGGGATCATCGGCACCGGCAACATCGGCACCGACCTGATGCTGAAGGTCCGCCGCTCGCCGCTGCTCGACTGCACGCTCTTCGCGGGCCGCAACCTCGACTCGCCGGGGATGCGCAAGGCGAGCGCGCTCGGCGTCCCCGTCTCCGACGGCCGGATCGAGGCGATAGCGGAGCACTCCGGGCGCTTCGACCTGATCTTCGACGCGACGTCCGCGCAGGACGCGACGCGTCACTGGGCGATCCTCTCGGAGCTGGGGCTGCCGGTGATCGACCTGACGCCGGCGAAGCTCGGCAAGCTCTGCATCCCGGCGCTCAACCTCGCTGAGTGCATAGGCGAGCCGAACCTCTGCATGGTCACCTGCGGCGGCCAGGCGGCGGTCCCGCTCGCCCACTGCATCGTCGCCACGCAGCCGGGGATCGAGTACATCGAGATCGTCTCGACCAGCGCGTCGCGCTCGGTCGGCCCGGCGACGCGCGTGAACGTCGACGAGTACCTCGGCACGACCGAGGCGGCGGTCGGGCGCTTCTGCCATGTCGGGCGCGCGAAGTCGATCCTCGTCGTGAACCCGTCGAACCCGCCGATCATGATGCAGAACACGGTCTTCGCGAAGGCCGACGAGGTCGACCTGCCGGCGCTGCGGACCGCGGTCGACGCGATGGTCGCGCGGATCCAGGCGTACGTCCCGGGCTACCGGCTGGTCGTCCCGCCGGTCCACGAGAACGGTCGCATCGCGGTCACCGTGCAGGTCGCCGGGGCGGGCGACCACCTGCCGGAGTACGCGGGCAACCTGGACATCATCACCTGCGCCGCGGTCGCGGCGGCGGAGGAGACCGCGCGGGCCTTCCGGCAGGACGCGACCGTCGCGACACACGGCTGATCGAGGGAGCGGAGATGACACAGATCCTGATCAGCGACCCGACGCTGCGCGACGGCAACCACGCGGTCGCGCACCAGCTCGACGGCGAGCAGATCCGCGCCTACGCGCGGGCCGCGAACGCCGCCGGCGTCCCGATCGTCGAGGTCGGCCACGGCAACGGGCTGGGGGCGTCGTCGCTGCAGGTCGGCGAGTCGCTGCTGAGCGACGCCGAGATGCTGCGCATCGCGCGCGAGGAGCTGACCGACGTGAAGCTGGGGACGTTCGCGATCCCCGGCTTCGCGACGATGAGACGGGACCTGGAGACCGCGATCGCGGCCGGCAGCGACGTCTTCCGGATCGGCGCGCACTGCACCGAGGCCGACCTCACCGAGCGGCACATCGAATACCTGCGCGACGCCGGCAGAGAGGTCTACGGCGTCCTCATGATGAGCCACATGGCGCCGCCCGAGCGGCTCTGCGAGGAGGCCCGCAAGATGGAGTCCTACGGCGCGCAGGGCGTCGTGATCATGGACTCCGCGGGCGCGTTCCTGACTGACGGCCTGCGCGCGCGGATCGCCGCGCTGGTCGACGCGACCTCGATCGCGATCGGCTTCCACGGGCACAACAACCTCTGCCTCGCGGTCGCCAACTCGGTCGCCGCCGTCCACGAGGGCGCGACGATCCTCGACGGCACCGCGCGCGGCTTCGGCGCCGGCGCCGGCAACACCGAGCTGGAGGTCCTGATCGCGGTCCTCGCCGAGCTGGGCCACGACACCGCGATAGACCTCTACAAGGTCCTCGACGCCGCCGACCTGGCGGAGCGCCAGCTCGTGCGGCAGCTGCCGCGGACCGACGCGGTCGGGATCGTCAGCGGCCTCGCGGGCGTCTTCTCGGGCTACTCGGGGCCGGTGCGGCGGATCGCGAAGGACTTCGGGGTCGATCCGCGCGACGTCTTCTTCGCACTCGGGAGACGCGAGGTGATCGCGGGCCAGGAGGACGTGATCCTGGAGGTGGCGACCGCACTGCGGGACGCGGTGGAGGGGAAACCGGACAACGACGGGGGGACGTTCGATGGCCACGCAGACTGAACGGCGGCCGCATGCCGCGCTGCTGGAGGCAGCAGCACTGACACCGCACCACGAGGCGCTCGCGCGACTGCTCTGGCACGCCGAGCTGCGGGGGGAGCCGGTCGAGCCGCTGAGCGCGACCTTCCCCGAGCTGGAGCTCGACGACGCCTACCGCATCCAGGCGATCGGCCGCCGGCTGCGGACCGCCGGCGGCGAGGAGCTGCGCGGCTGGAAGGTCGGGCTGACGAGCCACGCGATGCGGGAGATGATGGGCGTCGACCAGCCCGACGCCGGCTACCTGTTCGAGTCGACGGTCGTCCAGAGCGGCGCGTCGATCCGCGCCTCGCGGCTGATCCAGCCGCGTGCGGAGGCGGAGATCGCCTTCCTCCTCAAGGGCCGGCTGGAGGGGCGCTGGACGAGCGCGGAGGACGTGCTCGACGCGACGCTGGCGTTCGCGCCCGCGATCGAGCTGATCGACAGCCGCATCTGCGACTGGCGGATCGGGATCGTCGACACGGTCGCCGACAACGCCTCCTCCGGGATGGCCGTGATCGGCGAGTGGCAGGACGCCGAGCGGCTGTGCTGCGATCAGCTCGAGGGATGCCTGACGGTCGGCGACGAGCAGGTCACGGGCCGCGGCGACGACGTCCTCGGCCACCCGGCCGAGGCGGTCGCGTGGCTCGTGCGGACGCTCGCCGACCAGGGCGAGCGGCTGGAGCCGGGCGACGTCGTGCTGCCGGGCGCGGTCGCGCGCGCCCTGCCGGTCGCGGCCGGGCAGACCGCGCGCGCGACGTTCGACGGGCTCGGGGAGGTGACCGTCGGCCTTGTCGAGCAGTGAGCCGCACCGGGCGGTCGCGAAGCGGCCGGACTTCCCGGCGCTGGAGACGCGCGTGCTCGACCGCTGGCGCGAGGAGCGCCTGTTCGAGCGCTCGCTCGCGCAGCGTGCGGAGGGTCCCGTCTTCTCCTTCTCGGAGGGACCGCCGACGGCCAACGGCGACCCCGGCGCGCACCACGTCCTGCTGCGCTCGTTCAAGGACTTCTACCTGCGCTACAAGACGATGCGCGGCTACCGCGTCCCGCGCAAGGCAGGCTGGGACTGCCACGGGCTGCCGGTCGAGCTGAGCGTCGAGCGGCAGCTCGGGCTCGACTCCAAGCAGGAGATCGAGC
>JAATFK010000108.1 GCA_015655225.1 Solirubrobacterales bacterium
GACCTCGCCTCCCCGCCCCAGGGCCGGCCCGTCGTGATCCAGGCGGGCGACTCCGACGCCGGGCGCGAGTTCGCCGCCGAGCACGCCGACGGCATCTTCACCCGCCACGCGACGCTCGACGAGGGCCGGGCGTTCGTCGCCGACGTCAAGGGCCGCCTGGCGCGCTACGGGCGGCGCCCCGAGGACCTGCTCGTGCTCCCGGGGGCGTCGTTCGTGCTCGGCGACACCGACGCCGAGGCGCAGGAGCTGGCGGCGATCGTGCGCCGCCAGCAGGTCAGCGGCGCGACCGCGATCGTCTTCATGGAGCAGCTCTGGAACCGCGACCTCTCCGAGTACGACCCCGACGGGCCGCTGCCGAGCGTCGACCCGATCGAGGGCGACAGCACGATCGCGCCCGGCAGCATCGCGGCGCGCATGTACAGAGGCCGGCGGCTCGAGGTCGCGAACGAGTGGCGTGCCCGCGCCGAGGCCGAGAGACTGTCGATCCGCGACCTGATGGTCGAGGTCGCGAGCCGCCAGTCGTTCGTCGGCTCGCCGGAGACCGTCGCCGACGCGCTCGACGCGCACGTCCAGGGGAACGCGTGCGACGGCTTCATCCTCGTCCCCCACATCACGCCCGCCGGCCTCGACCAGTTCGCCGAGCGCGTCGTCCCGCTGCTGCAGGAGCGCGGCGTCTTCCGCACCGAGTACGAGGGCGACACGCTGCGCGATCGGCTCGGGCTCACGCCGGGCGGGACGGTGGCGACGAGCCAGCCGACCCGCGTCGCCGGCTGACCAGCGCCTCGCCGCGTCAGGCGGCCGGCGCCTCCAGGATCCGCCGCAGCCACCGCAGCCGCGCCGCGCTCGCGTCCTGGGAGACGCGCGCCTGGGGGACCCAGAAGTCGAAGGCGTGGAAGGCGCCCGGCCAGAGGTGCAGCTCGATCTCGCCGCCGGCCCGCGCGATCCGCGCGGCGTAGTCGACGACCTCGTCGCGGAAGGTCTCGGCGGTCCCGACGTCGAGGAACGCGGGCGGGAGTCCCGACAGGTCCTCGGCGCGGGCGGCGGCCGCGTAGGCGGGGGTGTCGGGACCGCCGCGGGCGTCGCCGAGGAGCGCCGTCCAGCCGGTCTCGTTGGCGGTCCGGTCCCACACCCCGGCGCCCGCCATCTGCCGGGCCGAGACGGAGTCGTTGCGGTCGTCGAGCATCGGATACATCAGCAGCTGGGCGAGCGGGCGCACCACGCCGCGGTCGCGCGCCAGCAGCGCCAGCGACGCGGCGAGGCCGGCGCCCGAGCTGGCGCCGACGAGCAGGATCCGCTCGCGCGCGCCGCCGATCTGCTCGGCCTGCTCCGCCGCCCAGAGGAGGGCGGCGTAGGCGTCCTCGACGGCAGCCGGGTAGGGATGCTCGGGGGCGAGCCGGTAGTCGACCGAGACGACGACGAGGCCCAGTTCGCTCGCCCAGGGGAGGACGGCGTCGAGGCCGAACCGGTGGTCCCCCATCACCATCCCGCCGCCGTGCGTGAAGAGGACGATCGGCCGGCCCGGCGCCAGGCCGGCGGGGCGGGCGATCAGGAGCGGGACGTCGGGCGCGTCGGCCGGGCCGGGGATCGAGCGCTCGGTGATCTCGAAGGCGCCGTTGTCGGCGAGGTCCTCGACGCTCGGGGCCGCCGCGTCCGCGACCGCGCGCAGGCCGTCGAGCATCTCGGGCGTGATCGCGGGCGGCATCAGCTCGTGGATGGAGGGCAGCGCCGCTGTCAGCTCCGGGTCGAACGGCGGCGGGCGGTGGGTCGAGCGCGTGGTGGTGCTCATGGACACTCCTGTGGGTAGATGCTTGATACTCTCAGGTATATACATGAGACTGTCACGCAGATCATGGAATGTCTCAGGTATCGTCTTCGTGGTGACCGCCAAGCCCTTCACCGGCGAGAGCCTTCCCGAGGAGCTGCGGCGGGGGGAGCTGCCCGAGGTGCGGCTCGCGATGCTCGACTTCGTCGGCGAGTTCCTGCTCGACTTCGACCGCGCGGCCCGGCGCGCCGGGCTGACGCTCGCCCAGGCGCGGGTGCTCGGCTTCGCGGTGCTGAAGCCGTCCTCGATGCGCGAGATCGCCGAGCAGTTCGGCAGCGACCCGTCGAACATCACCGCCAAGGTCGACCGGCTGATCGAGCTGGGCCTGGTCGAGCGCCGGCCCGACGACGCCGACGGCCGCATCCGGCTGATCGCGGCGACGCCCGCCGGCGTCGACCTGATGCAGCGGCTGTGCGCGAGCCGCGAGTGGCTCGCCAGCGTGCTCGAGCGCCTGAGCGACGACGAGGTCGAGACCGTCAGAGCGGCGCTCGGCCTCCTGCTGCGCGACGCCTGACCCCGCAACCGAGGAGCGACCGATGACCACCGACCCGCTGCCCACCCCGCTGGCCTCCACGAGCTGGCTGGCCGAGCACCTCGACGATCCGGACCTGCGGATCCTCGACGCCACCGTCGTGCTGACGCCGCCCGCCGGCGCCGGGGACGAGTGGTCCGTCGCCTCCGGTCAGTCGCTCCACGACGCCGCGCACGTTCCGGGCGCGCACTACGCGAACCTGATCGACGATCTCTCCGAGCCCGAGGGCCGCTTCACGCGCCCGAGCGCCGAGCGCTTCACCGCCGCGATCGAGCGGCTCGGGGTCGGCGACGGGACGCGGGTCGTCGTCTACGACCGGGGCGGCGGCGTCTGGGCGGCGCGCCTCTGGTGGCTGCTGCGCTCGTTCGGCTTCGACGACGCGGCCGTGCTCGACGGCGGCTGGGCGCTCTGGGAGGCCGAGGGGCGGCCCGTCACCGCGTCGCCGACGCCGGTGGCCGGGCCAGCATCCTTCACCGCGCGCGAGCGGCCGTCGCTGTTCGCCGACCGCGACGACGTGCTGGCGGTCGTGAACGACGGCGGCGCGTGCCTCGTCAACGCGCTCGACCGCGAGGACTTCGAGGCCACGAGCACGGACCGCTACCCGCGCCCGGGGCGGATCCCCGGCAGCCTCAGCGTCCCCGCCGGGCGGCTGACCGATCCCGCGACCGGTCGCGTCCTGCCGGTCGAGGAGCTGCGCGCGGCGTTCGCGGACGTGCTGGCGAGACCGGGGCGGAAGATCACCTACTGCGGCGGCGGGATCGCGGCGACCGCCGATGCGCTCGCCCTGACGCTGCTCGGCGAGGAGGACGTCGCGGTCTACGACGGCTCGCTGGCGGAGTGGACGGCCGACCCGGCGCTGCCGCTCGAAGTCGGCTGAGCCGCGAACGCCTGGATCGCGAGGGTGGCGAAGCGGCGGGAGGCGGCGGCCTTGGCGGCCGGCGTGGCGCCGCGGATGCCGCGGTGGGCCATCAGCATCAGGACGAGGTCGTCCATCACGAAGTCGGACCGGAGGTCACCGGCCGCCTGCGCGCGACGGGACAGCTCGGTGATCGCGCCGAGCGTGTGGCGGCGGCTCGCGGCGAGGTCGACCGCGTCGGGGAAGGTCGCCATGAAGGCTGAGGTGAAGCCGCGGTTGCGCGCGTGCAGCTCGCAGATCCGCTCGATCACCTGACAGAAGCCGTGCCAGGGATCGGGGTCGGCGAGCGCCTCCTCGACGATCACGTGACACATGCCGGCCTCGTCGGCAAAGGCCTCGCTCGCGAGGATCTCCTTGGTCGGGAAGCGGCGGTAGAGGGTGGCGGGGCCGACGCCCGCGCGCCGGGCGATCTCCCGCATCGTCACGCCGAGGCCGTCGGTCGCGAAGGCCGCGCGAGCGGCGTCGAGGATCCGCTCGCGGTTGTCGAGGGCGTCGGAGCGCAGCGTCTGCGTCTGAGGCAATTGCGCCGTCACCGCTCTCACTTTAGCCAAGTGGACGGGGGCGTCCGTTAGCGTCGGCGGCCCGACCCGACGACCACGGAGACTTCAGTGAAGGCGGTTGCGATCCAGGCGTTCGGCGGCCCCGAGGGGCTTGCCATCATCGACCTTCCCGACCCGAGCCCGGCCGCTGGGCAGGCGCTGATCGCGGTCGAGGCGATCGGCGTCGGCGGCGTCGACGTGCTGATCCGCAGCGGCGCCGTCGCCGCCTACGGCTTCCAGGCGGGCCACGTGCCCGGCAGCGAGATCGCGGGCACCGTGACCGCGGTCGGCGACGGCGTCGACGCGTCGTGGCTCGGCCGGCGCGCGTGGGGATTCACCGGCCTGGGCGGCGGCTACGCCGAGCGGGCGGTCGTGGACGCCGACACGCTCGTTTCCCTCCCCGAGGGCCTCTCGGCCGCCGACGCGGTGACGCTCGGCACCTCGGGGGTGGTGGCGGAGCACGCCCTGCGCCACGCGCACTTCACGCGCGGCGAGTCGGTGCTGGTGCGGGGCGCGGCGGGTGGGATCGGGATCGTGACGATCCAGCTCGCGGCGCGCGAGGGCGCCGGCGCGGTGGCGGTGACGACCTCCTCGGCGGAGCGCGGCGAGCGGCTGCGCGAGCTGGGCGCGACGCACGTGCTCGACCGAGCGGGCCGCGCGGACGGCGCCGACGCGGACGACGCGCCCGCTGGCTACGACGTGATCATCGACATCATCGCCGGAGCGGAGCTGCCGTCGTTCTTCGCCGCGCTGAATCCGAACGGCCGGATGGTCGCCGTCGGAGCGGTCGCGGGCCCGCCGCCGGCAGACTTCGGGATGGAGCTGTTCACGGCGTTCCAGCGGTCGATGTCGTTCGCGACCTTCAGCACGAACACCGTCCCCCAAGCCGCCAGAACCACGACGACCGCCGACCTGTTCGCAGCCGCGACGCGCGGCGAGCTGCGCTCGGTCGTGCACGAGCTGCTGCCGCTCGACCAGGCCGTGCTGGCGCATCAGAAGATGGACGCCGGGGAGGTGCTCGGGCGGGTGGTGCTGGTGCCGGCGGGGGGCTGACACGAGCTGCGCCCTGGCGCTCGCCGGCACAGCCGAGCCGGCCCGCTCCGCCGGCAGGGGTGTTCACGGGGCGGGCCGACTCGTGCCGTGAGTCAGGACGCCCGGCGGGAAGGCGGGCGTTGCGGAGAGCATTCACCGGATTCCGCGAGACGAACCAGTTTCCGAAGGAGGAACTTCGTAGGACGCGCACAGCTGCTCCCATGCGCGCTCGACCTCGAATCCCGGCGGCGACTCGAAGCGCCGGTCGGTCAGCAGCACCTCCGTCTCGGGCGTGAGCTGGTGCAGCGCGAGCGTGCCGTCGCGGTCGGCGGCAACCAGCTCCCACCCCGGCGGCGCGCCGGCACGCGAATCTCCGACGACGCTGACGCCCACTGACACTGATCGCCCGCACGATCACCGCATGGGAGACGCGCGCCGCCAGGCCTATCGCGAGATCCGCCGCTGGGGCGACCCCGTGCTGCGGACGCAGGCGCTGCCGGTGACGCGCTTCGACGCCTTCCTCGCGCGGGAGCTGGAGCGGCTCGAGCGGGTGCTGGACGGCGCGGCGGGCACCGGCCTTGCCGCGCCGCAGATCGGCCGGCTCGCCCGCCTCGTCGTCTACCGGCTGCCCGGCGACGACCCGGCCGCCGTGCCCGTGCGCGTGCTCGTCAACCCGGTGATCGTGGAGCGGTCGCAGGAGCGCGCGACGTTCCCGGAGGGCTGCCTCAGCATGCCGGGGAATCGGCGCCTAGGCGGCGGGCTGGTCGAGGTCGGCGAGGTCGAGCACGAAGCGGTAGCGGACGTCGCCCTCGCCGAGGCGGGTGAGCGCCTCCTCGACACGCGCGGAGGGGAGCAGCTCGATGTCCGCGACGATGCCGTGCTCGGCGGCGAAGGCGAGCATCTCGGCCGTCCCTCTCGTGCCGCCGGTGCCCGAGGAGGTCAGCTTCTTGCGCCCGGCGGTCAGGTTCATCAGCTGCAGCGTGACCTCGCGCGGGAAGCCGACCACGCTGAGCGTGCCGTCGAGCGCGAGCAGGCTCAGCAGCGGCGGCAGCTCGTGCGGGCCGGGGATCGTGTCGAGGATCAGGTCGAAGCGACCGCGCCCCTGCGCCAGCTGCGCCTCGTCGGTGGTGACGAGCAGGCCGGCGGCCCCGAGCGCGCGGGCGTCGTCCGCCTTGTCGGGGGTGCGGCTCAGCACGGTGACCTCGGCGCCCAAGGCGACGGCGAGCTTCACGCCGAGGTGCCCGAGCCCGCCGAGGCCGGCGACGGCGACTTTGCTCCCCGGCCCGATCCCGGCCGCTCTCATCGGCTCCCACATGGTGATCCCGGCGCACATCAGCGGCGCGGCCGCGGCGGGGTCGAGGCCGTCGGGCAGGTGGTAGGCGAAGCGCTCGCGCACCACGTACTCGCGGCTGTAGCCGCCCTTCGTGACGGTGCCGTCGACGCGGTCGGTCCCGCCGTAGGTCGTGATCGGGCCTTCCAGGCAGAAGTTCTCCTGACCGACGCGGCACATCGCGCAGACGCCGCACGAGTCGACCACCGTCCCGACCGCGACCGCGTCGCCGACGGCGAAGGAGGTCACCGCGGCGCCGACCGCCGTGACGGTGCCGGTGAACTCGTGGCCGGGGACGAGCCCGTCGGTGGGCTTCCCGAGCAGGCCGTGGATCGCGTGCAGGTCGCTGTGGCAGACGCCGCAGAAGTCGACGCGCACCGCGAGGTCGTCCTCGCGCAGCTCGCGGCGCTCGATCGGGACGCGCTCCAGCGCGATCGAGGTGCTCGTGCTCTGCCAGCCGGTGGTGGTGCGCATGGGTCCTCCAGAAGAAAACAGACTATTCGGTCTGTCTGAGCCTACCCGTCTTTCGCCGCGAAAACAACCGAACGGTTTGTCTGTTACCGTCTGATTTCATGCCCGAGTTGCCGACCACGCGACGCGGCTCCGCGACCAGCCGGCGGATCCTCGACGCGGCCGCCGAGGAGTTCGCACAGCGCGGCATCGCCGGTGCCCGGGTCGAGCGCATCACGGCCGCCGCGCGCACCAACAAGGCCCAGCTCTACAGCTACTTCGGCAGCAAGGACGGCCTCTTCGACGCGGTCATCGCCGACCGCGTCCGCGACAGCACCGCCGCGATCCCGTTCGACGCCGACGACCTCGCCGGCTGGGCCGTGCGACTGTACGACCAGGGCCTGCACCAGCCCGAGCTGGTCCGGCTGATCGCCTGGACCCGGCTGGAGCGGCGCCCGTCCGGCCGCTGGTTCGACGGCTCCGAGCACATACCGAAGCTGGCGGCGATCGCCGAGGCCCAGGCGGCCGGGCGCCTGCGCGCGGGCGACCCCTTCGACCTGATCGTCCTGGTGATCGCGATGGCGTCCGCCTGGGGCCCGGCCAGCAGCGTCTACACCGCCACCGCGGACGAGCCCGCCGCCGAGCACGACCGCCGCCGCGCCCTGCTGCGCGACTGCGTCGCGCGCGCCGTGGCGCCCTGAGGGCGGTCGCCGCGCGCGTCCCCTAGCGGTGCCGGAACTGCGGGCGGCGCTTCTCCAGGAAGGCCGCCATCCCCTCGCGCGCGTCCTCAGAGGAGAATGCGACCGCGAAGCCGCTGCGCTCGGCCGCGAGGCCGGCCTGGAGCGGGGTCTCGAACGCACCGCGGATCAGCTCCTTCGCGAGCGCCTGCGCGACCGCCGGGCGTCTCGCGATGCGGGCGGCCAGGTCGTGGGCGGTCGTCCGCCAGGCGTCGGGCTCGGCGACGCGCGAGACGAGCCCGGCGCGCTCGGCCTCCTCGGCTGAGAGCAGCCGGCCGGTGAGCGCGACGTCCATCGCGATCGCCTTGCCGACCGCGCGCGGGAGCAACTGCGTGCCGCCCGCGCCGGGGATGAGGCCGAGCCCGGTCTCGGGGAGACCGAACTGGGCGGTCGGGGAGGCGACGACCACGTCGGCGAGCAGCGCCAGCTCGCAGCCTCCGCCGAGGCAGAGCCCGGAGACGCCGGCGACGATAGGGGTGCGGACGCGGCGCAGCGCCTCCCACGAGCGGGTGCGCGCGCCGGCGCGGATCTCGGCGGGCGTGTAGGCGGCCATCGCGCGCACGTCGGCGCCGGCGGCGAAGACGTCGTCGGTCCCCTCGATCACGAGGCAGCGGACCTCGGGGTCGGCGTCGAACGCCGTCGCCTGCTCGGCGAGGGTCGCGAGCACGTCGTCGGTGAGCGCGTTTCTACGGTCGGGACGAGCGAGCGTCAGGGTCGCGACGGCGCCGTCGCGGGCGATCTCGACGTCAGGCACCGGCGGCCTCCGGGGCGGCTGCGGCCGCCGCCCGCCGCAGCCCCGGCGCGACGCGGTAACGCTGGTCGTGCTCGCGCTCCCACAACCGGTCGAGAACCGCGACCACGTGCGCGTGGCCGAGCTGCTGCGCCCATGCTCCGGGGCCGCGCGGGTGGCCGAGGCCGATCACCATCGCGCGGTCGACGTCCTCGGCGCTCGCGACGCCGGCGTCGAGCGCGAACGCCGCCTCGTTCACGAGCTGCGCGACGATCCGCTCCAGCAGCTCTGCCCGCGACGCGTCGGCCGGCGCCGGCTCGTCGCGCCACGAGCGCCCGTCCTCGTAGAAGCCCCGGCCGGTCTTGCGACCGAGGCGGCCGGCGGCGACGAGCCGCGCCTGCAGCGGGCTCGGGCGCCAGCGCGGCTCGCCGTAGGACTGCTCCCACATCGAGCGCGTCACGGCGAGGCTGACGTCGACCCCGATCAGGTCGATCAGCTCGAACGGGCCGAGCGGGAAGCCGCCGTCCTCGACGCAGACGCGGTCGACCTCGGCGGGCGTCGCGACGCCGTCCTCGACGATCCGCAGCGCCTCCAGGTAGTACGGGCGGGCGCAGCGGTTCACGACGAACCCGGGGCCGTCGGCGACCTCGATCACGACCTTCCCGAGCGCCTCGGCCAAAGAGCGGGCGCGCGCGACGACCGCCTCGTCGCAGCGCTCGGTCCGCACCAGCTCGACCAGCTTCATCGCGGCGGGCGGGTTGAAGAAGTGCAGCCCGACGACGCGCTCGGCCGCACCGGAGCGCACGGCGAGGTCGGAGATCGACAGCGACGAGGTGTTCGAGCCGAGCACCGCGCCGGGGGCGAGCTCGGCGAGCCGGGCGAGCAGGTCGCCCTTCAGGTCGGCGCGCTCGGGCGCCGCCTCGATGATCACGGTGCAGTCGGCGAGGTCCTCCAACGTGGTCGTGAACGTGAGCCGCGCACGCGCCGCGGCCGCGTCCTC
>JAATFK010000347.1 GCA_015655225.1 Solirubrobacterales bacterium
GCATGCGGGAGGGCTCGTCTGGCGCCGGACCGGGCCGGCGACCGCCGCGCCGCACGCGCCCCGCTCCCACCACCGCCCCCGCACCCTCCTCCTCGCCACAGCGCTCCTCCTCCTGCTCGGCGCCGTCGCCGCGAGCGCGGCACTCCTCGTCCTGCACTTCGGCACGATCCCGGCGCCGCCCGCCGGGGACGTGGCTCCCGGGCAGCAGCCCGCGCCCGGCAGCGCTCACCTCAGCGCGCTGCGCGCCGCCGACCCCGCCGCCGGGCAGCCGCCGTGGACGCTGCGGATCGCCCGCAGCCGCACTGGCCTGCTCTGCAGCACGGTCGGTCAGGTGCTCGACGGCCGCTTCGGCCTCGTCGGCGAGGACGGCCGCTTCCGTCTCCTCTCTCCGGCGACGACCGACGCCTGCGGCGCGACGCGCACCGACGGCGCCTCCCTCGTCGGCGCCCGCGTCTTCGACGCCCAGCGCACGGCGGACGTGCGGACCGTCGTCAACGGCGTCGCCGGCCCCGACCTCCGGCGCGTCGTCGTGCACACGGTCACCGGCGACCGGGACGTGCCGATCGGCCCCGGCGGCGCCTTCCTCACGGTCCTGCGCGGCTATCCGCAGGACGCCGGCGCCACCATCGCCCTGACGTTCGCCGACGGCCACGTCGAGCGCCACGACTTCGGCACGCTGCCGGGCGTCGTGCCCGACCCGGCCGGCGGCCCGGCCTGGAAGCTGCACGACGAGGCGGTGGCGGGCGCGTCCTGCGTCAGCTTCCGGCCGGCGCGGCAGGAGCCTGGCGCGCGCGGTCCCGTCAGCCCGGCCGCCTGCGGCAGGCTGCGCGGGAGCGGCGACGCCTTCGTGGCGGTGCGACGGATCGAGCCCGGCAGCGGCGGCTCGAACGAGGGCGTCGCCGGGGCGGGGGACTGGGGGCGCAGTCCGGCTCGCACCGCCGTCTGGGGCGAGGCCGGTCCCGCCGTCCGGCGCGTCGAGGTGACCGGCCCCGGCGGCCTCCACGTCAGCGTGCCGCTCGCGGCCGGCGGGACGTTCCTCGGCGTCTTCCCGCCGCGCATCGACCCACGCGCGCTGCGCGTCCGCTTCACGTCGGCCGGTGGCCGGGTGCTCACCGACGCCGGCGACACCGGCCTCACGAACCACCCCGATCGGAAGGACGCCCGTCGATGACCCGCCGCTCCAGCCTGCTCCTCGCCATCGGCGCCGCGCTCCTCGCCGGCCTCGCGGTGGCCGCGTTCTCGCTCGCGACCCAAGGCGATGGCACGGGCGGCGCCAGCGCCACGCCGCTCGCCCGTCCGCCGGTCGGGCCGGCGCTGCGCAACCAGCCGGGGACCGAGATCCGCGCCGTCGGACCCTCGACGCTGGAGGCGCGCACGCCCGACCCGCTCGGCGGGCCCGACTGGGTCGTGCGCGTGACGACCACGCGGACGACACTGCCGGAGGCGAACGGCGCGACGCACACCGACCCGGCGCAGCGCTGCGCCCAGCTCGGTCGCGTCTACCAGGGTCGCTTCGGCTGGATCGACGGCGGCGGCACCTTCCGCCCGGTCGCGGTCGGCTCCCTCGCCGCACCGACGCTCTGCGGCCCGCCGAGACCGCAGCTCGGTGCTCAGCCTCAGCTCCAGGCGTTCACGCGGATCGCGAACCCGGCGAGCGCGACCGCGCGGCCGCTGCAGTCGCTCGTCTGGGGCCTGACCGGATCGGACACCAGCGCCACGGTGCGGATCGACGGCCGCTCGACGACGGTCGCCCCCACCGCCGACGGCGCGTTCGTCCTCCCAGCCGCCGCCGCGCCAACCCGACCCGACGTGCGCCTCACGGTCAGCTACCACGGCGGCAATCCCGTGACCGTCGACAGCTCCTACCGCGCGGACGCCGAGCGGTACGGCGCCGGCCTCGCGCACCTGCCGGCCGGGAAGGGGCGCCACAGAGCGGCGACCCTGAGCCCCGACGCGAGCGCCGTCGTCGACGCCCGCTACCCGGACCCCCAGGGCGGCCCGGCCTACGGCTTCCTCGCGATCCGCTGCGGCCGCGGCTGGTGCCCGTCGGAGGTGGGACGCGTCGTCGGCCAGCGCGTCGGCAGCACGCAGGACCTGCTCGGCATCTTCACCGACGCCGGCCCGAGCCCCAACTTCGGCCCCGCCTCGTCCAACCCGCAGCCGACGCCGCGCAGACCGCTCACGTTCGACACCGTCGAGGTGGCCGGCGACGCCACCGGCGGCCTGCTGGCACCGGCGAGCGGCGACCCTGCCGCCGGCGACCAGCGCACGCAACCGGGCACGACGTTCATCGAGGGCGTCGCCGACCCGTCGGTCCGCTCGGTCACGATCGCCTCGCCCCGCGACGTCCGCACGGTCGTGCCGTCGCCCCGCGTGCACGCGTTCGCGGCGATCTACGACGGCCGCTTCGCGACCGGCCGGATCACGATGACGGCGCGCCTCGCGAACGGGCGCACCTACCGCACCGCCCCGTTCTCCCCCGAGTACCCGTGAGTGGAGCGCGTCACCGTCACGCCCGCGCCGGTCGCCGCGAGGCGGCTGTGGCCTGAGCGAAGCGCGCCGCCGTCAGGTCCGCGCCGGTCGCCGCGAGGCGGCTGTGGCGTGACCGGCGCGCACCGCCGCTACGCCTGCGCCAGCCGCACCGCGAGCCGGCTGTGGCGCCGGCCGGTGTCGGCGGTGCGGGCGGCGCGCGCGACCATCTCGCGGGTGCCGACGACGACGGTCGCCGTCCGCGCGCGGGTGATCGCGGTGTAGAGCATCTCGCGCCGCAGGAAGCGCCCGCCGGCGGACGGATGCGCGACGACGATCGCGATCGGCAGCTCGATCCCCTGCCCGCGGTGGACCGAGCACGCGTACGCGAGCTGGAGCCCGCGCACCTCGCCGGCCGGGATCTCGACGAGCGCCCGGCCGTCGGCGCTGACGAGCAGGCCGCCGTCGCCGTCGTCCTCGTCGCCGCCGTCGCCCAGCTCTTCTTCCAGCCGCAGCAGCGTCCCGTTCATCACGCCGAGGTCGTGCAGGTTGCGCCCGACCAGCATCAGCTTGTCGCCGATCCGCAACCGGCCGTTGCCGACTGGCGCGCCGCCGGGGTTGAGCGCCTCCCGCAACGCGCCGTTGATCGCGTCGATCCCCAGCTCGCCGCGATAGACCGGCGCGAACACCTGGATCTCGGTCAGCGGATCGACGCCGTAGTGCCCCGGCAGCCGCTCGCTCACGAGCGAGACGATCTGCTCGCGCGCCGCGACCGGGTCCTCCCGCTCGATCAGGAAGAGGTCCTGGCGCATCTCCTCCTCGCGCGCGAACGAGGGCGCGCGGCCGGCGCGGATCGCGTGCGCGCCCTGCACGATCATGCTGCCGGCGGCCTGCCGGAAGATGTGGGCGAGCCGCGCGGTCGGCACCAGCCCGGAGGCGACCAGCTCCGCGAACGGCTTGCCGGCCCCGACCGGCGCGAGCTGGTCCGCGTCGCCGACGAGCACGACGTGCGTGCCCGGCCCGACCGCCCGCAGCAGCGTCACCAGCAGCTCGAGGTTCGCCATCGAGGTCTCGTCGACGATCAGCAGGTCGCAGCGCAGCGGCGCGTCCTCGTCGTGCGTTGGCCCCTGCCCGGGGATCCAGCCGAGCGCCGAGTGCACGGTCGTCGCATCGAGCCCGGTCGCCTCCGTCATCCGCAGCGCCGCGCGGCCGGTCGGCGCCGCCAGCAGCACGTGCGCGCCCTGGTCGAGCGCGACCCGGCCGATCATCCGGATCGACGCCGTCTTGCCGGTGCCCGGCCCGCCGGTCAGGAGCGAGAAGCGGTGGACGAACGCGCCCCGCACCCCGGCCCACTGCTCCGGCGCCAGCTCGCCGCCGTCGGGCAGCACTCCGCTCGGCGGCTCGTCGGGCGCGGCCAGCTTCTCGGACGCTCCCCGGCTCAGCAGCGCCTCCACGCGCTCGGCCAGCTCGCGCTCCAGGAGCGCGGTCTCGGTGCGGTAGACCCAGGTCGCCTCGTCGTCCTCGTCCAGCTCCACATCACCACGCGCCTCCAGCTCCCGCAGCAGCTCCAGCCCCGGCGACTCGAGCCCCAGCAGCTCCCCCGCGCGGGCGCAGAGCGCTCCTACGGGCAGGCAGGTCGAGCCGTCGCGCTCGGCCTCGGAGAGGACGTGCAGCAGCGCCGCGCGAGCGCGAGCCGGGCTCTCGGGCGGGATCCCGACCGTGTGCGCGATCGCGTCGGCGGTCGCGAAGCCGACGCCGAAGACGGCGGTCAGCTCGTACGGCTGCTCCCGCACGATCCGGTACGCGCGGTCGCCGTAGTGCTTGTGGATCCGGTTCGCGAGGTGGGCGAGGCCACGCGGCGCGAGCAGCAGGTGGAGCGAGCGCGTCGCCCGCAGCGCGTCCCACGAGCGTGCCGCCTCCGACGCCCGCGCGGGGGAGAGGCCGGCGCGCAGGAACGCCTCGCGCGGGTCGGCATCGATGGCGCTCAGGACCTGGTCGCCGTGCGTCGCCAGCAGCCCCGCCGCGCGGCGCGCGCCGATGTGCCGCACTCTGCGCAGGTACGTCGCGAGCGCCTCGTCGCCGGCCGGCGCGGCGGGGTGCGCCTCGCGCACCTTCACCTGCGCGCCGTAGCGGGGATCGCGCACCCAGACGCCCGTCACGGTCGCGCGCTCGCCCTCCTCCAGGTGGACGAGCGGGCCGACGAGCACGACCCGCTCCCCGCCGACCTCGCCGTCGAGCACCGCGAACCCGCTCTCCTCGCTGGCGAAGCGCCGCGCGCGCACGAGCACGTCGCCGGCGAAGGGGTCGCCGTCAGCGACGCGCATCGGATCCATGCCGCCAGCGTACCGACGCCCCGCGCCCCCGCAATCACGTCAAGATCGCTGCCCTCTAAGGGGAGCAATCTTGACCTCTTCGGGGCGAGCCGGCGATCGCGAGCCGCTACAGTCGTTGCGGAGTCAACAATCTCGATGGAGGCAGGCATGAGCACGTCAAGCACCGCGCAGTTCCCGCGCGAATCCGACCAGCGCGGCGCGTTCGTGCGGCAGCAGAGCGCATTCCGCGACTGGGTCACCGCCGACGGCTCCAGCGGCTACCCGGCCGTCGCCGGCCGCTACCACCTCTACATCTCGCTCGCCTGCCCGTGGGCCTCGCGGACCTTGATCGTGCGGAAGCTGAAGGGGCTGGACGGGATCATCTCGCTCTCCCTGGTCGACCCGATCCGCGACGAGCGTGGCTGGCGCTTCACCGACGCCGACCCCGACCCGCTGAACGGCTTCACGTTCCTCTCCGAGGCCTACCTCCAGACGAACCCGGCGTTCGAGGGCCGCGTGACCGTCCCGGTCCTGTGGGACACCGAGACCAAGCGGATCGTCAACAACGAGAGCGCCGACATCATCCGCATGCTGAACTCCGCCTTCGACGGCGTCGGCGGCGACCCGGCGGTCGACCTCTACCCCGAGCTGCTGCGCGACGAGATCGACGCGATCAACGCCCGCGTCTACGACACGGTCAACAACGGCGTCTACAAGGCCGGCTTCGCGACCTCGCAGGCGGCCTACGAGGAGGCGTTCGACGCGCTCTTCGCCTCGCTCGACTGGCTCGA
>JAATFK010000225.1 GCA_015655225.1 Solirubrobacterales bacterium
CCGCCCTGGCGCTTGATCTCCGCGATCGTCTCCTGCAACGTCATCCCGCGCGGGATCTTCTCCTCGATGAAGAGGCCGATCACCTCGCCCTGGTGCGCGGTCATCACCTCCTCGCCGACGATGATCTTGATCCCGCTCGCCTTCGTCCGCGCCTCGTGCGCGCCGTCGATCTCGTTGTGGTCGGTGACCGCGATCGCCCCGAGACCACGTGCCTTCGCCTCCGCCAGCAGCGACTCGACCGGCGTGGCGCAGTCGCCCGAGTGGTCGGTGTGCATGTGGAGGTCGACGTCGATCAGCCGCCGCTGCGCGACTCTTCTGCGCAGCGCCGGGTTGCCGCGGCCGTCGTGGCGGCGCGCGATCAGCGAGCGGTAGACCTCCTCCAGCTCGTCCGCGACGCGCGCCGGCGCGGTCCGCTGTCGCAGCGGCGCGGCGGCCGCGCGCAGGCGGTCGCGCAGCGGCGCGTCGGCGACCAGCCGGCCGAGCTGCGCGCCGAGCGTCGCGACGTCGCCGGGCTCGAACAGCAGGCCCCAGTCGCCGCGCGCCAGCAGCTCGTCGTAGACCGGTATCCGCGAGGCGACCGGCACGGCGCCGGCGACGATCGCCCGCACGAGCCCGTCGGGCGCGGGCGCCGCGCCGGAGGAGGCGCGCACGACCACGTCGGCGCGCGCCAGCAGCTCGTCCTCGCTCAGCTCCTCCGGCTCGGGGAAGTCGATCCGCTCGCGCAGCTCGCGCCGCAGCGGTCCGCTCGGCTGCGTGCCGCGCGGTGACCAGACGGTCGCGCGCCAGTCGAGCTCGATGGGGACGTGCCGCAGCCCGCGCAGGAACGTCCGCACGGCGGTGCGCTCCTCGTCGGCGATCAGCGCGATCTCGAGCGGCCGCGCACCGCGCGCCCGCCGCGCGTCCGCCTCCCGCGCCGCGTCCGCCGACGGCGCCTCGACGCCGGGGTAGATGACGCGGTACTCGGCCGGGAACCAGCGCCGCAGCAGGTCCCGCGTCGCCTCCGAGGATGCGACCCGCGCGTCGAGCCGCCCGAGGAACAGCTCGACCACGCGGCGGGCGACCTGCGTCGAGAGGATCCGCTCGGTCGGTCCGTAGAAGGAGCCGACGTTGAGCGCGCGCGAGTGACGCAGCGCGGCGCTCGCGGCGCTCGGCGCGAACGGCTCGTGCAGGTGGACGAGGTCGAGCGGCGCGATCGCGAGCGCCTGCTCGATCGTGCGCGCGACGTCGATCGGGAGCGAGACCGCCCGGCCGCGTCCGGGCGAGAACGGCAGCACCTCACCGACGCCCAATACGCGTGGCTGGCCGTCGGTCCCCTCCAGCAGCGACTCCGGATGGTCGCGCGCGGCGTGGATCGCTCTGCGCGACTCGCGCACCAATGCGCGTGATTGGGACGGCGCGACGATCAGGACGCGGTGACCGCGGGATGCCAGCTCGTCGGAGAGCTGCCGAACGGCACGGTTGACCTCATGCCGCGCCTCCCAGGCGTACGGCGTGACCTGGGCGATCGCGAGGCGCGCGGACACTCCGGTGCAGGATAGTCCGCGCGGCGGGCGCCCGCCCGTCGGATCACATCAAAATCGCTGCCCTCAGAGGACAGCAACTTTGACGTCATCGCCCGAGTCGTCGCTCCAGATTCGCGCGCACCGCGGGCCACTCGCGATCGATGACGCTGTAGTAGGCGGAGTCGCGCAGGGTGCCGTCGGGGCGGACCATGTGCTGGCGGTGGATCCCCTCGAACCGCGCGGGAAGTCTCTCCATCGCCCCCCGCGAGCGCAGGTTCAGCGCGTCGGTCTTCAACTCCACCCGCACGCAGCCGAGCGTCTCGAACGCGTGGCCGAGCAGCAGCAGTCTCGACTCGACGTTCGCGCCCGTGCGCCAGGCGCTCGGCGCGAGCCAGGTCCAGCCGACCTCCAGGCCGCGGTGCGGGTGTCGCAGCGCGAGGTAGCGCGTGCTGCCGATCACCGCGCCGCTGGCGCGGTCGACGGTCGCGAACGGCGCCTCCTCGCCCTCGGCGCGCGCGGCGAGCGACTGCGCCAGCCAGCCGTCGAGCACCGCCGGGTCCCCCAGCGTCGCCGGCATCCAGCGGAATCCGTCGGCGTCGGCGGTCGCCACGGCGGCGGCGTGCAGCCCCTCGCGATGGTGCTCGGCGAGGGGTTCGAGCGCGACCCGCGAGCCGGTCAGCGGGACGGAGAGGCCGGGCCACATGAGCTGAAGCGCGGCCGGCCCGTCCGCACAAAGCTGCGGACGGGCCGGCCGGACTGACTAGTTCTGCGAGGCCGCCGGCGCGGGCGCGCCGGTCGCCTTGGTGCCCGGGTGACCCTTGTAGTCGTCGATGAAGCGCTCCGTCGCGGTGCGCGCCTCGTCGTCCGGCACCTGGTTGTGCGGCGACTTCATCAGGTACGAGCTGGGCCCGTCGATCTGCCCGCCGAGGCCGTGGTTCAGGGCCAGCTTGCAGCAGCGCACGGCGTCGATCACGATGCCGGCCGAGTTGGGGGAGTCCCACACCTCGAGCTTCATCTCCGCGATCAGCGGCACGTCGCCGAAGGCTCTGCCTTCGAGGCGGATGTGCGCCCACTTGCGGTCGGTCAGCCACGGCACGTAGTCCGACGGGC
>JAATFK010000356.1 GCA_015655225.1 Solirubrobacterales bacterium
ACGATCGTCCCAGCGGCCGAAGCCGGTGCCGGGTGAGCGCGTGGGCGCTCGTCGGGGCCCCGGTGTGGACGGGACCGGATGAAGGCGTTCGCGGTGACGCGATCGGCTTCGGGAGCGACGGGACGGTCGTCTGCGTGGGGTCCACGGAGGAGGTGCTCGCGGCGCTCCCGTCCGGGGCCGCCGCGGTGCCCGCTCGCGGCGGCGCGGTCGTCCCGGGTTTCGTCGACGCCCACGTCCACCTCCGGGCGTCCGCGTGGGCGCGGCTTGCCGTCGACTGCAGCGCGGTGGCCAGCGCGCGCGAGCTGCTCGCGCTCGTCCGCGCCCACGCCGACCGCCATCCGGTCGGGGCCGAGCCGTTGGCGCTCGTCGGGCTCGAGCCGGTCGCGCTCCGCGGTGGTCTGCCGACGCGCGCGCAACTGGACCGTGCGGCGCCCGGGATCGACGTCCGTATCCGCCTGCGGTCGCTCCACGGCTGGCTGTTGAGCACGGCGGCGCTGCGTCGCGCCGGTGTGGCAGCCGGCACGCCGGACCTGGTCGTCGACCATGCCGGTGGTCTGGCGCGCGCGCTCGGGCCTCCCTGCTCGAGAGAGCGCTTCGAGGAGGCGCTCGGCGCGTGGTCGCGCGACGCGCTGCGCGACGGCGTCGTCGCGGTGCTCGACGCGAGCGTCACGAACGGCGAGCGGGAGGTGGACGCGATCCGCCGGTGGCACGAGCGTGGGCTAGTTCACCAGGCGGTGGGAGCGTTGCGCGGCGACGCTGGCGCCGGCGCCGATGGCCTGAAGGTGATGCCGCGTCCCGGTCGAGAGCTGTCGCGCCAGCTCGCCCGGTCGATCGCGCAGGGCTGGGCGATCGGCGCGACGGTCGCCGTTCACTGCACCGACACCGAGACCCTCGCCGCGCTCGTCGAGGTCGTCGAAGCGATCCCATCCCGCCGTCGCGGGCGACTGCGCATCGAGCACGCCTCTGTCTGTCCCGCCGAGTGGGTCCCGCGGGTCGCCGCGCTCGGTGCGACGGTCGTCACCCATCCCGGGTTCGTGACCGCTCACGGCGATCGCTACCTGACGACCGTCGACGACGTGCCCCGCGACTGGCTCTACCGGCTCGCCTCCTGGGACGCCCATGGCGTCGAGCTCGCGTTCGGCTCCGACGCGCCCGCCGGGCCAGCCGCTCCCGCGACCGCGTGGGCCGGCGCCCGTAGCCGGCGGACGGCGAGCGGCCGCGTCCTCGGGCCGGCGGAAGCGCTCTCGGGCGAGGCGACGCTGATCGGGCTGACGTCGGCCGCGGCTGACGCATCCGGCCTCACGGGATACGGGCGGCTGCGCGCCGGAGGACCCGGCGCGGCCGTCGTCCTCGCCGAGGATCCGCTGCGCGCCCCGGCTACGAGCGAGCTGCGCGTCGTCGACGTGATCGCCGGCGGCCGGATCGTCCGGTGATCGACCTGCTCGGCGGGTGGCCGGTCCTGGCGCAGGGAGCCGCCGGCGGCCCCGCGTGGCGCGCGGGCGACCTGCTCGCACGGCTTGGCGCGGACGTCGCGCTCCGGCCTGGTCCAGAACGGCTGGAGGCCGGGGAGGACCGACTGACGATCGACGGATGGTCGAGCAACGTCGAGCCGATCGTGAGCCAACAGCTCGCCTACCTCGCGGCGGCGGAGCTGCTGCGCGGCGGTGCCGGTCGCCTCGACGTCCTCGACGCGCGCCGCACGCTGCAGGAGGGCGCGCTGCTCGGAGCGGGGGCGAGCCTCGAGCGATGTGCGGACGGTTGGCTGGTGGTCCGCTGGAGGCGCCCAGAAGAGCGGGACCTGCTCGAGGCCGTGCTCGGCAGGCCGCTGCGCCGGGCGGATGCCGCGGCGGCGTGGAGCGCCGCCGCGGACTGTCGCCTGCTCGTCGCCCCCGTGCGGGAGCGCCCGCGGAAGGAGGCCCGCGGCGCGGTCGGATCGCACCGTCGCCTGAAACCGCGCCTCGCCCTCGTCCCGAGCGACCGTCGGCCGCTCGGCGTGGTCGACTGGACCAGTCTATGGGCAGGGCCGTGGGCGACGGGACGCCTTGCCGATGACGGCGCCCGCACCGTCCGGATCGAGGCTCCGTCGCGGCGCGACGGGCTCCTCGGCTCGGTCGCCGGCAGACGGCTCTGGGAGCGCTGGAACGGAGAGAAGGACCTCTTGCTCGCCGATGCGCGCAGCGCCGCCGGCCGCGAGGCGATCGCGCGCGCGATCGCCTCCTCCGACGTTCTCGTCTCCGCTCACACCCCACGCGTGCTGCCTCAGTTGGGATTCGACGCCGCGCGCCTCGCGCGGTTCGCCCCGCGGCTCCTGCACGTGGCGCTCGTCGCCTACGAGCCGCCCTACGAGTACGCCCCCGGACTCGGCGAGCACGGCGCCGCGGTGAGCGGCCTGCTGTGGGGCGGGACCGACCAGTCGGCAGTGGCGCTCGCGCCACTCGCCGATCCGCTCCTCGGAGCGCTCGTGCTGACCGTGGTGCGGGCGTGGGTCGTCGGCGGTCGTCCGCCGGGCATCACGGTCCGGCTGTCGCTGGAAGCGGCGGCCGCGCTCGTGGACGCCGGCTCGCATCGACGGTAGGCGAGCCCCGCCGTCTTGACCTTCGCCGCACGTCATCTGTACAGTATATATTATGTGGAGGGTACAACGTGGCTCTGAGGGGCCGCGAGGAAGAGGGGAAGCATGCGTGAACGGCCTGGTCCAGAACCGTCTATGTACTCAATAATTATATATTCAATATTATGCTCTTGAATCACCTCACGGTCGTGGAGCTCGAGACCACGCTGGCAACGGGGTACGCCGGCCACCTGTTGTCGGAGCTCGGCGCCTCGGTCACGGTCGTCGAATCCGGACACGACAGCGCGCTCTCACTCGCGCCGCCGTTCGTCGGCGACGCGAGTGCGACGGCCGCGTATCTCAGCGAGGGCAAGGACCGACGCGTTGTCGGCGAGCCCGGCGCGGACGCGCTGGTCGCGGAAGCGAACGTCGTGCTGACCGCGGGGGCTGAGCCCCCCGACGCCTGGGGCGAGGTGATCGCGCGCGCGCCGCTGCCAAGAGCGGGACGCGTGATCGCCGCCTGCACGGCCTATGGATTGACTGGGCCCAAGCGGGAGTGGTCGGGATCCGAGCTGACGCTCTTCCAGGCCGGAGGGGAGGGCAAGCTGCAGCTCTCCGGTCTCGCGCTCTCGGAGGCGCCCGAGCGGCCGCCGCTCGGCGGTGCTCGCAACCAGGCGTCGTACACCGCTGGCATCACCGTCGCGCTCGCCGCGCTCGGAGCACTGCGCACCTCGCGTCGCACTGGCACGACGGAGCTGGCCGACATCTCGATGCAGGACAGCCAGTTGTCACTCAGCTATCTCACGGTGTCTCGGTACGTCGAGGGCTTCCTCGAAGATCGCTGGAATCGGTCGTTGCGCTACGGCGGCGTGCTGCGCTGCCGCGACGGCTACATCGAGCTGATCCCGATCGAAGAGCACCAGTGGGGTGGCGTGCGCAGCATGCTCGGCGACCCCGAGTGGGCTCGCGACGAGCGCTTCGCGACAGGAATGGACCGGACGCAGCACGGTGAGGAGATCAACGAGCGCCTGCGTGCCTGGGCGGTGACCCAGCTCGTGGCGGACGTCGTGGCCGCTGCGAAGGAGCACAGCGTCCCGTGCGGTCCCTATGTCGAACCGCGGACGCTTCCTGCGTCCCCTCAGCTTCAGAGTCGCGGCTTCTTCCGGAGCTGGGACGGACCCGACGCGCTCGCTCCGCTGTTCCCCGGCACGGCATGGGGGATCGACGAGTGACGTCCTCGATTGAATGGAGACCGCGCGATGTCTGATGATCTGCCGCTGTCCGGCCTCTCGCTGGTCGAGCTCAACGAGCGGGGTGCGGCGTCCTACTGCGGCAAGTTGCTGCATCGCCTCGGAGCCGACGTCGTCAAGGTCGAGTCGCCGGAGGGCGATCCGCTCCGTCGGCGCTTCTCCCGTCGACACGAGGCCGACGGCGTCACGACGACCGCGGCGTTCGACTACTTCAACGACGGCAAGCCGACCGAGGTGGTCGCGGACCCGGAACGGCTTCGTGCGCTGATCGAGGAGGCCGACGCGTTCGTGCTCGACCTGCATCCGAGCCGCTACGCCGCCTGGGGCCTCGATCCGGAGACGCTCGAGCAGCTGCCCTGCACGATCGTGGTGGCGGTCACCCCCTTCGGACTCGCCGGTCCGTACCGCGACTTCACCGGGACCGAGTTCACGAGCTCCGCGTTCGGTGGGATGAGCGTCGGGATCGGCGAGCCTGGGCGCCCGCCGCTTCAGATGCCGTTGATGCAGAGCGCGATCCAGGGCGGGGTGATGGCCGCGTCGGTCACGCTCGCGACGTTGCTCGACCCGCCGCCGGCGGAGCGGCCCGCGGTCGTCGTCGACATCAGCGAGACCGACGTGTGGGCGACGCTCCACGCCGGGACCACGATGGTCAGCTTCCTCTTCTCCAACCGCATGCGACGCCGCGAAGGGCGCCGACTGCTCGGCCAGCCCTACCCGCATCAGCTGTTTCGCTGCAAGGACGGGTGGATCGCGGTGCAGGGCTCCGAGCGTCATCAGTACGACGCGTTCATCGAGATGGTCGGCTCGCCCGAATGGGCGACCGAGCGCCGCTTCGGATCGCGTCTGACGATGAACTTCAAGCACGCGGACGAGATCGACGCGCTCGTGGCTCCCTGGTTCATGGCCCGCACGCGCGAGGAGGTCTTCGCGGAGTGCCGCGAACGCAAGATCCCGGCGGCACCGGTCCGCTCGATCTCCGAGGTGGCCGCCGATCCGGTCATGCGCGACGATCACCGGCTCGAGACCTACACCGGCGCCACCGGCGTCCCGCTCACCGTCCCGGCCCCTCCGTTTCGCTTCCGGCGCTCGCAGCTACGCGCGCCCGCGCCCGTGCCCGTGCCACCGATGGCTCGCGAGGGAGCGCGCGCGGATGGCTGAGCGAGCGATCACCGAGGAGGGCATCGCCGAGCTCGAGTCGCGGCTCGGCTCCTACTACCGCAGCGGGCCGTATCGCCTCGACGTCAGTGCCGACGACATCCGCAACAACGCGAGAATGAACGGCGATTGGAACCCGTTGTTCGTCGACGCCGCCTACGGCGCCGGCACGCGTTACGGCGCCCACGTCGCGCCGCCGACGTATGTCGACCTGATCAAGCACTACACGGCAACGGCGATCGGCGGCCTCCCCGGCGTCCATGCCTTTCACACCGGCAACGACGTGGAGTTCTTCCGCCCCGTGCGCGCGGGCGACGTGATCGGGCCGACGTTCCGTCCGTGGCGGGTCGAGCGCAAGAGCGGACGCTTCGCGGGGGAGATGGTGGCGATGGACATGGAGATCCTCTATCGCAACCAGTTCGACGAGCTCGTCGCGATCGCCCACGGGAACGTCTTCCGCGTCGTGCGCGAGGACGCCCGCAGACGCGCGAAGTACGCCGACGTCACGCCGGCCCCGTACACCGCCGCGGAGCTGGAGCGCATCTGGGACACGTATGACCACGAGGAGGTTCGCGGCCCCGAGCCGCGCTACTGGGAGGACGTCGCCGTCGGCGACGTCGTCGGACCGATCGTGCGCGGGCCGCTGCGTGTGGTCGAGGTCAGCTTCCGCAACTGGTACGGCGGCGGACAGCTCACCGGCGCGGGCGGGATGACGTTCGGCGGGCATTACCACCAGTTCCGCGAGTACCTCGACCGGCCCGGCTATGCCGAGACCGACGAGGCGACCGGCGTCGACGATCACCCCCACCGCGGGCATTGGGAGGACTCCTTCGCCCGCAAGATCGGCGTCCCGGGCGTGTACGACATCGCCGTGCAGCGAACGGCGTGGCACGCGACGCTGATGACGAACTGGGCCGGTGACGACGGCTGGCTGAGACGTGTCTGGTGCGAGTTCCGTCGCTTCAACGTCGAGGGCGACACCACCTGGATCACCGGGAAGGTCGTCCGCAAGTGGATCGAGGGACGCGAGCACATGGTCGAGATCGAACTGGCCGCACACAATCAGCGCGGCGAGGACAGCACGCCCGGCGGCGCCTTCGTCGTCCTGCCGTCGCGCAACCCGGGCGCCTACGTGCCGGGCGACCCCGAGGCGAGACGATGAGCGCGACGTTCGCGCCGCCGCAGACGCGCGACTACCCCGGCCTCACCGAGGCATCGATCGCACACGCCCGGGAGCTGATCGGCGTCCCGCTGCGGCGACGCCCGCACTACACCGTCGCCACGCGCGACGTCCTCCTGCGGTGGGCGAAGGCGCTCGGCAGTCGCAACCCGCTCTACGCCGACCTGAGCCACGGCACGCTGCACACGCCATGGGCGGCGCTGGTCGCGCACCCGACGTCGATCTTCGGCTTCGACGACACCTTCGTGGCCCCCCGACTCGCCGGCATCCACGCGCTCTACGCGGGCGTCAGCATCGAATGGCAGCGCCAGGTGCGCGCCGGCGACACGCTCCATGCCGATGCGGTGCTGACCGGCGTCGAGGAGCGTGACGGGCGCTTCTGCGGGCCGATGGTCTTGCAGACCGGCGAGGTCCGCTACGTCGACGGACGCGGACAACCGGTGGCGGTCGCGCGACCGCGGATCCTGCGCACGCCACGCGACCCGGCGCGGCGCCTTGGCAAGTACGACGGGCTGACGCGGCACCACTACGAGCCCGAGGAGATGGCACGGATCCTCAAGGCATACGAGGACGAGGAGGTGCGGGGCGACGTCCCGCGCTACCTCGAAGACGTGCACGAGGGTGACCGCCTGTCACCGATCGTGAAAGGTCCGCTGACGACCGAGGACATGAACTTCTTCGTGTCCGAGGTGTCCGAGACGCGAGCCTTCCGCGAGTTCATCGCGCACGCGAGGCGCCACCCCGCGGACGTCTACTGGCACGAGGACAAGGGCATGCCGGACTCGTGGGACGCGTCACTGCTTCTCGACAAGGTCGCGCGGGAGTTCGGCTTCCCGTGCGCGCACGACACAGGGCTTCAGCGGGTGTCATGGATGGAGATGCTGGTGACGAACTGGATGGGAGACCTGGCGATGTTGAGGAAGCTCGACGTACGGCTGCACGCGCCGTTCCTGCATGCGGACACCGCGTGGCTGACCGGCACGGTGACGGGAACGGGCGTCACCGACCGGCGCGCCCACGCGACGCTCGCCCTCGACTGCGCGAACCAGCGGGGGGAGACGGTGGCAAGCGGAACCGCAGTCGTCGAGCTGCCCGCCCGTTCGTTCGAGCCGCTGCAGCCGGGCCTGGTGGTCGCGTGATCGCCGCGGACCGCTTCGGACCCCAGCGCGCCGTCTCGAAGGCCCCGCCGCCGCTCGAGGGCGTTCGCGTCGCGGACTTCACGTCGTACGCGTCGGGCCCCTACTGCGGCTTGATGCTCGCCCTGCTCGGCGCCGAGGTGATCCGCGTCGAGTCGCGCACGCGGCTCGATCTCAACCGGCGTCCGCATCCGCTCTACGGACGCCTCGAGATCCCCAAGTACGACCACCTCTCCGCGCGCAAGAAGTCGATCACGCTCGACCTCAAGACCGAGCAGGGCAACGAGCTCGCGCGCGAGCTGGTTGGCGTCTCCGACGTCGTGCTGGAGAACTTCCGGCCCGGCGTGATGGAACGACTCGGCCTCGCCTGGCCCGAGCTCCACCGCCTCAACGAGCGAGCCGTGATGGTGTCGATCTCCGCCTACGGTCAAGAGGGACCCAACAGCCGCCGACCGGGCTACGCCCCCGTGTTCGGAGCCGAGGGTGGCCTGGGCTACGTGCAGGGATACCCGGACGGCCCGCCGCTTGAGGTGCGCAATCAGATGGACCACCAAGTCGGGCTCACGGGCGCGTTGCTCGCTGTCGCACTCCTGGAGGAGCGCGACCTGACCGACGGGCTCGGGCGACGAGCGGACGTCGCGGCGTGCGAGGTCGCGACGATGCTGGTCGGCGAATCCGTGATCGCGGCGCTCGCCGACGAGGCGATCGAGCTGCGCCTGGGCAACGACCACGAGGTCTGGGCCCCACACGGCGTCTACCCGACCGCTGGCGAGGACCGCTGGATCGCGATTGCCGTGCGCGATGACGCCGAGTGGTCGGCGCTCGTCGAGCTTGTCGGCTCCGACGCGCTGCTCGAGCCCGAGCTGCGAAGCGCTGCGGTGCGGCGACAACGACGGGAAGAGCTCGACGCCGAGCTGACGATATGGACGAGAGGACAGGATGGTCGGGAACTCGCCGCGGCACAGCAGCGAGCCGGCGTCTGCGCCGACATCTCTATGTCTGCTCGCGACCTGGTCGAGGACGAGCATCTCCGCGAGCGCGGCTCGCTGGTGAGAATCACCCATCCCGAATACGGAGAGCGCGTCACGGTTCAGACGCCGTGGCACTACCGTGACGGCGCCACTGACCTCGCGACGTGGTCGCCCGACATCGGACAGGACAACGACGCGGTGATCTGCGGCCTCCTCGGTCACGGCCGCGAGGAGCTCGACGAGTGGATCGCCGAGCGTTCTGTCTACTGAGAGAAATGACCGAGCCTGGCGTCACGTCGCCCACTCCCCAGAGCCGCCGGGCGTTGCTGCTGCTCGACCTCCAGGACGGCGTGTGTCGCGAGGACGGGGAGATCGGACGCCACGGGCTCGGCGCGCAGGTCACGGAGCGCGACGTTCTCGGACACGCGCGAAGCGCGTTGACGCGAGCCCGGGAGCTGGGCCTGTTCGTCGCGTACGCGCGTGTGGCGTTCGACGACGGCTACACCATGCTCACCTCACGCGCGCGTCGACTGCAGAGTGTGAGAAGAGCCGGCCTCGCGCGGGCCAGCGGTCCGGGGGCGGCGATCTGCGACGAGATCCGGCCCGCGGCAAGCGAACTGGTCGTGGACAAGCGCGGAATCGACCCGCTCGTGGGGACCGCACTGCTGCCGGCCCTCATCGGCGCGGGCGTCACCGAGCTGGCGCTCGGCGGCGTCGCGACGGACCACGTCGTCGAGTCGGCGGCCCGCCACGCCGCCGACCTCGGCTTCAACGTCACCGTGCTCGAGGATCTCTGTGCGTCCATGACGCTGGAGCTTCATCGCCACGCAATCGAAGAGACGTTGCCCTACTACGCCTACATCAGCGATTGGACGAGCTATCTCGACGACGCCCGGTCGTGAACGGCCCATCCTCGACGAAGGGGACGGTTTGGCGTGTGGTCTCGTTCCTGGCGTCGTCGTCCTCGACCACTGGTCCTCGCTTCGCGGCTCGCCGAGAGACCCCTACGTCCGGCATCACGATAGGAGCCTGCTGCGGTCCGGTTCGCCGATTGCGGCATGCGCCTGTATCCAGGCCACCAGGTCGCCCGAAATTCCTGTCAGTGTCCGAAGCGCGGCGCCGGCTTCCGCCTCGGTCATCGTCTCGATCGCTTCCAACATCGCAACGCGATGCGCGCCGACATCGGCGACGGAGGTCAGGGCGACCCGGTATGCGTGGGCTGGCCCGCATCACACCGTAACGGTGACAATCGCGTGGGCGAAAGCGGCCCGACCGTCCCACCGCGCCCACCGCGCCGTTGCGCCAGAATGGCTCAGGAAGCTTCGCCCTCCCGCAAGACGGGGACCAGGGAAGTCCCTGCTCAGTGCCGTTAAATCGCCCTCGTTCGCAGGGGGGAAGGCACTATCCCGATCAGATTGGTGTAGATTCTTCCGGCCGCAAGGCACGGATCGGGTCAATCGGAGGGAACGAAGGCATCATGCATGTGGATTGGTCGGGACTGGCGACGCTCGCCGCGGTGGCGCTGAGCTGGGTCGGCATCTGGTTCCTGCGCAAGCGGAACCTCAACTTCAGCCTCGTCGCGATCACCGCCTTGGCGATCGGCGTCCCGATCGGATTGGTCGCGGGCAACCACGTCCAGACGATCAACCCCATCGGCGAGATCTACATCAACGTGCTGCTCGCCACCGTCGGTCCCCTGATCCTGGTGGCGATCATCTCCTCGATCACCTCCCTCGGCAGCCTCGCGAAGCTCCGCAGCATCGGCCTGCGCTCGATCTTCTGGCTGCTGCTGAGCAATGCTCTCGCCGTCGCTCTCGCGATGGGCGTCGCCCTCGCCTTCGAGCCCGGCCGCGGCCTGCACCACCAGCTCGGCAGCCTCTCGACCGACGCGATCCAGGGCCAGGTGCAGAACTTCAGCCAGGTGGTCGTCGGCTTCTTCCCGACGAACGTCGTCCAGAACTTCAGCGCCAACGACGTCATCCCGATCATCCTGATCGCCGTCACCCTCTCGGTCGCCTACCTCGCGCTGGCGGAGAGAGAGCGCGCGAGAGTCGAGTCGTTCCGCTCCGGCGCCGAGGCCCTCAAGCTCGTCATCTTCAAGGCCGTCGCCTACGTGATCCGCACCACGCCGTACGCGATCGTCTCCCTCACCGCCTTCATGGTCGGCAGCAGCACGAGCCTCGGCAAGGACTTCCGCTCGCTGATCGGGCTCCTCGCACTCGTCTGGGGCGCCTGCTTCGTCCACACCTACGTCATCAACGGCGCGATCCTTCGTGCCTTCGGCGGCGTCCCGGTGGTCGCCTTCTTCCGCAAGATCTTCCCGGCCCAGCTGACCGCGTTCAGCACGCAGAGCAGCATCGGCTCGCTCCCCGTGACGACCGCGCGGCTCACCCGCCAGGTCGGCGTCCACACCGAGATCGCGCACTTCACGGCGCCGCTCGGCACCACGATCGGCATGCCCGGCTGCGCCGGCATCTGGCCGATCCTGATCGCGGTCTGGGGCATCAACGCCTACGGCCTCTCGTACTCGCCGGGTCAGTACCTCATCCTCGGGATCCTCGGCGTGATCGTCTCGGTCGGCACGGCCGGCGTCCCCGGCGCGGCGACCGTCGCCGCCGCCACGGTCCTCTCCGCCGCCCACCTGCCGCTCGAGTTCGTCGCCGCGACGATTCCCATCAGCATCATCGCCGACATGGCGCGCACGACGACCAACGTCACCGCCGCCGCCGTCAGCGCCACCGTCGTGGCGCGCCAGACGGGCTTGCTCGACGACGACATCTTCGCCGGCCGCGTCGCGTTCGTCGATGAGGACGAGCTGGCCGAGTCTGAGGTCGTCGGGAACGAGCCACGGGAGCGCGTGCTCGTCGGGGCCTATCCGACCGGGGCGTACCAAGCTGGCCCCTACCAAGCAGGCCCCCCACCGGCTTCCGCGTTGCCAGCGCCCGTCGCTCCCCAGTACCACGCCGTTCCGGTCCCGATGGTGCGACGTCCGAACAGCTCAGGTGCGCTCCCCCGGGTCTTCTGGGGGCCGGACGAGCTTGCGGTCACCGATGCGTCCGAGGCCGTCGCCACGGCTCCCCCTACTGAGTCACTCAATTGATGCGCAATCAGGAGAACGAGATGGTGAAGTCGTACAACCGCCTGCGGCGAGCGATCGTGGGCGGTGCCGTGATGGGCGTCTCCGTGCTCGGGGTGGCGTCCGCCGCCCAGGCCACGGACATCACGAACCCGGCCCAGAACCCGGTGCCGATCACCGTCACGATCGACGGTCAGACCTACCACGACGGGCTCGACACGCTGCCCGGCTACGACGACACCGCCTGCACGCCGATCCCGGACGTCCAGTACGACTTCGCGGACAACCAGGTCCAGTACTACGACGACGACGGCAACCTGATCACGACGGCTCACTGGACCGAGTGGTCGCGCATCAGCTCGTACAGAACCTGGCTCGCGCAGCAGCCCGGCTCCGGGTCGACGTCGACCACGCCGAGCAGCGGCGGCTCGACCGCGACCACGCCGAGCAGCGGCGGCTCGACCGCGACCACCCCGAGCAGCGGCGGCTCGACCTCCACGGCGGCTCCGACCTCCGCGGGCACCGGCACCGCAGCTCCGACCACGAGCGGCTCCACGAGCGCCGGCACGACGAGCCCGGCCGCGAAGACCACGACCTCCGCGGCGAAGAAGACGACCAGCTCCGCGGCGAAGAAGACCACCAGCTCCGCCGCCAAGAGCACCAGCTCCACAGCGAAGAAGACCACCAGCTCCGGCGCGAAGAAGAGCACCAGCTCGGCCGCCAAGAGCACGAGCTCCGCCCCGACGACCAGCAGCTCCGCTGGGTCGAGCACCGCGAGCACCACGGCCGGAACGACCTCCTCGCCGACGACCGCCGGGTCGAGCTCGCCGACGGTGGCCGCCTCCTCCTCGACCGCGAAGAAGAAGAGCGCCAAGTCGGCGAAGAAGGACAGCACCTCGTCGAACGACACGACGACCGCTGCCCCGGCTGCCGGCGGAGGGTCCTCCTCCGGCGGCAGCGGCACGACGGCGCCCGCCGCGTCGGGCACGTCCGCGCCGGGCGCCGCGACCTCGACCGCCGGCGGCACCGCCGCCGCGTCGACGTCGGGCGGCGGCACGCAGGACACGGCGAAGTACAAGCTGGCGAGCGCGACCACCGGCGGCGCCGGGGGCGGCAACACCCACCTCGCCGGCGAAGGGATCCTCGCGGTCCTGGCCGCGATGGCCGGTCTCGCCTACCTGTTCGGCTTCTCCAAGCGCCCGGCCTTCGGCCGGCGTGGCGTCAAAGGGTCGTAATCAGCAATTCGTAATTCGTGACCAGGTGACCCCGCCCGTACGGGGTCGCCTGCAGAGCATCACCCAACATCAGAGAGACGAAAGGAAGATCGTGAACGTCTTCACTCGCTGGAGGCGGTCAGCCGTTGTGCTGGCCGCAGTCGCCGCGCCGTTGGCCATCGGCGCGACGGCGGCCAATGCAGCGCCGGTCCGCACCGCAAGCACCACCAACTACAGCACCGCGACCTATCTGCAGGATGCGCTCGGCCTGCCGGCCTCGGACACCAACCCGGTGATCGAGCCGGTCACCTACGACCGCTTCCAGTGGCTGCTCCAGCAGTCGGGCAACTACGCGTTCCTGATCGGCGACCCGGCGGAGGATCCGTCCTTCACCGCCCGCGCCCAGGACGTCGAGACGGATGCCAAGGCGGCCGGCGTCAAGAAGGTCTACTGGTTCGACCCGAACCTCTCGGGCGACGCCCAGGTCGGCTCCATCACCGAGCCGAACCTCGACATCCGCAACCCCGACGGCATCACGTCGATCGCGGCGGCTTCGCAGGCGATCTACGGCAACGCCTGGCTGAACCTCGTCGGCCAGTACCTCGGCAACGGCGTCACCGCGACGCCCGCGCAGGTCGGCACGGAGAGCGCGACGGTCACCGCCAGAGTGGGAACGGGCACCGTCAACGACAGCGGCGGCACCGGGATCGGCACCGGCGCCAGCGGCGCCCTCTACGACTACACGAGCGGCAGCACGCCCGCGAACGTGTCGGACAGCTACTTCTTCGTCTACAACAACGCCAACCCGACGGCCAAGATCATCTCCTGGATCGACCTCACGAGAGACGCAGGCTCTGCGCAGACGGACGTGACCAGAGCGATCACCGCCGTCGGCGCTTCGAACATCGCCGAGCTCGACCAGTTCGCCTGGTGGAAGTCGGAGGTGAACTCGAAGGAGGTCACGCAGGCGGCGAACCCCTACCAGGGCGGCAACGTCCCCGTCCTCGGCGACGCCGACAACGCCGACGGCTGGCGCGTCAACCAGATCACCTACCCGGAGCTGGTCGACCTGCTGAAGACCGACACGAGCGCGAACGCGGTCATCCTCTTCGGCGGCACCTGGTGCCCGAACACCCGGCCGGTCCTCCCGTTCGTCAACAAGTACGCGCAGGAGAACAACGTCCAGGTCTTCAACTTCGACACCGTCCTCGACGGCGGCACGGTCGGCGGCGGCACGACGAGCGCGAGCAACCCGTTCCAGTCGCGCAACACCGCCGCGTACAGCACCACGGCGAACGCCAACCCGACCTTCCTCTACGGCGACCTCGTCACGCAGTACCTCAGCAACCTGCAGACGCAGTACGACCAGACGAGATCCGGCCAGCAGGTGACGTACTACCCGAGCGGTGGCACGAACGGCACGCTGGCCGTCGCCAAGAAGCTCCAGGTGCCGTACTTGATCGGCTACCAGGGCAACCCGAGCGGTGGCGTCACCCGTCAGTGGATCACGAGAGACCCGAACACCGGGGCGTACGTCGAGTACATGTCGGACTGGTGGTACACCAACCCGCAGCCCAACGCGCTCGGCATCTCGCCGACCTCGCTGCCGGCCGCGGCGCCGATCTGGCAGACGATCAACGCGCAGCTGGCGAGCTTCACCTGGCAGACGGACCCGGCCACGGTGATCCCCAACTCGGGCATCGACTCCGACGACGCGCAGTACCTCGTCCCCGGCGACCTGGCGAACGTGAGATTCGTCGCGCCGTCGTCGTTGACCGTCTCCAGCAGCGCCACCGGCACGGTCGCGATCGACCCGGCGTCGCTGTCGAACGCGCTGGGCGCTCTCGGCGCGTCCGCTCCGGCGAACTACACCGCCGCGCGCAACGCGCTGATCGCCGCTGAGGCGGGCTCGGACCAGACCCTGATCAACAACCTGACCACGGTCGTCGGCGCCTGGGGCGTCGCGCAGTCGCGCAAGACGAGAGTCTCCACCGCCTGGGGCAACGCCACGAGCCCCGCCAGCGTCGCCGGCGGTGCGGCCGCCGTCCACGCGCTGGACGTGTTCTTCGGCGGCCTCCCGGGCGGCGTCGTCTCGACGCAGACCGTGACCGCCGACTCGACGGTCGCCTACGGCGCGGCGGCGAACGTCTCCGTCGCAATCGCGAACGACTACGGTCGCACCCCGACCGGCACCGTCTCGCTGGTGGTCCAGCAGGGCGGCGCGACGGTCTGGTCGGGCACGACGCAGGTCGCCAACAACACGGCCTCGTTCTCGGTCGCGGGCCTGCCGGCGGGCAGCTACAGCTACACGCTGTCCTACCCGGGTGATGACCAGATCCTGGCGTTCACCAAGACCGGCTCGTTCACGGTCGCGGCTCCCGCCACGGAGCCGGGCGGCCCGTCGATCACGCCGCCCCCGGGCAACACGACGCCCCCGCCGGCCACGAAGCCGCCGGTCGTCAAGAAGCCCGCGGTCAAGCG
>JAATFK010000446.1 GCA_015655225.1 Solirubrobacterales bacterium
AGCCGCCCGCCGTCATCCCGCCGATGTCGGCGACGTGGCCCTTGCTGGCGCTCCAGGCGACCAGCTGGCCCCCGTGGAAGATCGGCAGGAAGACGCCCACGTCGGCGTTCTGGTTGCCGCCGCTGTAGACGTCGTTGTGGAGGATCACGTCGCCGTCGTGGAGGTCGTCGCCGAAGTACTCGATGATCTTCTGGAGCGGCGGCTGGGCGCCGTTGGCGATGATCGAGGCGTACTCGGTCTGCGCCAGCGTGCGCCCGCTCGCGTCGAAGATGACGGTCACGAGGTCGCCGATCTCGTTGAAGATCGGCGAGCGCGAGGAGCGCATCAGCACCGTCGCCATCTCGTGCGAGATCGCCTGGACCCGGCGCTGCAGGACGGAGGCGAGAATCGGGTCGGCGCTCAACGGATGCTCCAGATGTCGCGGGAGACGAGGGACAGGGGACCGTCCTCCCCGACGACGAACGTGTCGGCCATGTAGCCGATCGCGCGCTGGTCGTCGTCGATCACGAACGGGTGCAACGAGAGTGACATGCCGGCGGCGAGGGGAGCGGACGGGACCGCGTCGCGCTCCTGCACGACGTCGAGCCCGACCCACGGCTCCTCGATCACGTCCTGGCCGATGCCGTGGCCCGACCAGTAGGTGCAGCTGGCACCGTGGGCCTCGACGGCGGCGACGATCGCGCGCTGCACCGCCTCCGTGGTGGCGCCGGGGACGAGCGCGGAGCCGCCGGCGTCGAGGCCGGCCGCGACGGCCGCGTTCATCCGCTGCGTCAGCTCGTCCGGCGGACCGATCGTGACCATCCGCGCGTGCTCCATCCAGTAGCCGAGCGGGCCGACCAGCTCCATCGAGAAGGTGAGGACGTCGCCGGCTTCGAGGGTGCGGCCCGCCGGCTGGCCGAAGTGGCCGGTGACGGTGCCGCCCGGCGTGTCGCGACCGTACATCGTCAGGAAGAGGAGGTCCTCGCCGCCGAGGGCGAGCGCACGCGCGGCCAGTTCGGCGCCGATCGCGCGCTCGCTGACGCCGGGGCCGGCGATCTCCAGCAGCCGCTGGAAGCACGACTCGGCGATCCGCGTCGCCTCGCGCAGCCCCTCCAGCTCGACCGGCGACTTGACCGCGCGGATCCGCTCGAAGGCGAGGCTCGCGTCGACCAGCTCGGCCTCCGGGAAGGCGGCGCGCAGCGCGAGATGGTCCTCGACCTTCATCACCTGGCCGAGGCCGGCGATCCCGATCCGCCGCGGCGCGCCGAGGGCGTTGAGCTGCTCCACGAGGCCGTCGCTGACGCGCCGCGCGTAGGCGACGTCGACCGGCCACGCGCCGAGTGGGTTCATCGCGAGGTTGACCGGGAGGAGCAGTCTCGGCGCCCGCTCGGGGGCGGCGATCGCGTAGCCGTAGCGGTGCGCGAGGTTGACGTCGCCGACCCAGCGGAGGGCGCCCTTGTGCCCGCGGTAGTCGTTCGCGGCGAGGACGAGGACGTCGAGTCGCTCGTCGGCGAGGAGCTGCTGGAGCAGCGCCCAGCGACGGTCGCGCTCCGCCAGAGGGAGTCCGGACATGGTCTCGATCAGACCATGGGCGTCGTTGACCTTCAAGACACAATTCCTTAGGTTTCAACGGGTGCCTGCCTCTCAGTTCGACGCCGTCGACGCCGCGTTCGCTCAACGACCGGTGCTCAGCGGGCCCCAGCAGATCGCTTGCGCGATCGAGGATCTGATCCTCGACGGGACGCTCCGCCCGGGCGACCGGCTGCCGAGCGTCGAGGTCGCCGCGCGCCGCTTCGGCGTCTCCGTCCCGACCGTCCAGCAGGGCCTCCAGGCGCTGCGCACGGCGCAGGTGCTGAGCGTCGCGCGGGGTCGCAACGGCGGCTACCGCGTGCTGCCCGGGGCGCTCGAGGCGATCGGCCGGGTGCGCAGCGGCGCGGTGCTCGGGCGCCCCGCGATCCCGACCGAGCGCGGCTACGCGCAGCTGCTCCAGGTCCGCCAGGTGCAGGACGTGCTGGCCGCCGAGGTCGCCGCCTCGCACCGGACCGAGGCCGACCTGCAGACGCTCGCGGCGGTGCTGCCGGCGTCCGGTCCGCCGGCCGACGCGGAGGAGGCGTTCGACATCGACCTGCGCTTTCATCGGGCGCTCGCGCTCTGCACGCACAACCCGCTGATCGTGAAGTTCACGACCTCGACGGTGCTGACGCTGCGCCACTTCCAGCGCGCCACCGACCGGCTCGGCGCGGCCGACGTGGTGTTCGCGCTCGACGGCGTCGTCGGCGCGATCCGCCAGCGCGACCCGGCCGCCGCGGCCGCCGCGATGCGCCGCCACCTGCGGCGCTCGGCCGACTTCTTCGAGCCGCAGGCCGTCGGGCGCTTCGAGCGCTGAGCGGTCTAGGCTGTCGCGCCTCGCGCCGCCGCCCGCGGCGCGGTTTCGATCTCAGAGCGGGAAGGACGCGATGACCCCCAGCCCCGACGAGGCGCGCCGCACGCGTGGTCTCGAGATGTACGCCAGCCAGTTCGGCCTCTCGGTCGAGGAGGTCGCCGAGCACATGACGGCGATGCTCGGCCCCCGCATGGCGGAGGAGGCGTGGCAGTCCGGCGCCGGCGCCTGGAGCGATGACGACCTCTCGATGCGCGACCGCAGCCTCGTCGTGATCGCCGCCCTCGTGACCCAGGGCGGGGTCGACGCACGGCTGCGAGGCCACCTCCGCTGGGCGCTCGAGAACGGAGCGACGCGCGGCGAGCTGGACGCTCTGATGGCGCTGCTGGCGGTCTACGTCGGCTACCCGAGAGCGTCGACCGGGATGGAGCTGCTGCGGGAGGAGCTGGGGACGGGGGAGTAGCCGGCCGCGCCGCGCCCTCGAGGCCGTCTGAGCGATTCGCTCGCCATCCTCCCCAACGTGTGATCAAATATCGCAAGTTCGCGAGCCACGAGACGAGGTCCGATGAGTTCCCTGCACCCGCCGGCCCACACTGCCAGCGCCGAGGTCGCGGTTCCCGCGAGGACCGCCTTCGCGTTCATGGCCGACGGGATGAAGCAGACCCACTGGGCGCTCGGCAGCATGAACCGCCGCGCTCTCGACGACGGGATCTTCGTCGGCACCTCGCGCTTCACCTTTCAGGAGCTGTACGTCCGGCTCGACGCCCAGCCGGACCTCCTCCTGGTCGACTACTACGGCGGCCCGGAGCCCGACGCGCTGCGCTGGATCGTCTCCGCCCGGATCATCCCCGGCGACCAGCTCGGGATTGACGAGAACCACTCGCTGATCACCCTCACGACGTGGCGGCACGCCTCCGCGACCGACGCGGAGTGGGACCTGAGGCACCACGTCTGGCGCACCGAGATCGCGCTGATCAAGGCGCGGATCGAGCACGAGTCGACCCTCGCGGTCGCGTGAGCGCGCCCGCCGCCCGCCCTTCGGCGCTCGCCTGGCTCGCCCGCCTGCAGGCCGGCGAGATCTCCAGCCGCGAGCTGGTCAGCGACGTGCTCGCCCGCCTCGACGCGGTCGAGCCGGCGCTCGGCGCGGTCGTGGCGCGCGACGATGCCCGCGCCCTGGCGGAGGCCGACGCGGCCGACCGCGAGCGCGCCGCCGGCGGCGCGCCCGGCGGCGGCGGCGGCGCCGCCGG
>JAATFK010000419.1 GCA_015655225.1 Solirubrobacterales bacterium
GCGTAGAAGGCGTCGCAGTCGAGGTGGGCGATGACGCGTCTGGCTCCCTCGTCAGCCATCCCACGAGGGTACGCGCCGGGGCGGCGCCGCCCCTCCGGAGAGGGACGGCGCAACCGGAGGAGCTAGTGGTCGACCTCAATCGTGCCGACGCCGTCGAACCCGAGCGTGCGCGCGGTCGCGCCCGTCAGGTCGAACTCGCGGTCGCCGACGTACGGGCCGCGGTCGATCACCGGCGCCGTGACCTGACGGCCGCGGTAGCGGATCGTGACCTCGGTGCCGCACGGCAGCGACTTGTTGGCGACGCCGATCTGGTCGTAGCCGAGCGAGCCGCCGCAGGCGAGCGGTCCGCCGTAGTCGGCGTACCACGAGGCGAGCGCCGGGCGGAACGGCCGCTCGGCCGTCAGCGTGCCGGCGTTCGCGTGCGTCTCGACGTTCTTGCGGTCGCCGACGAAGCGGACGCGCAGCGCGGTCGTGCCGAGGTGGTCGGCGGCGACGTTGGCGTCGAAGTGGCCGTTCGAGCGCGTGTGGGTGCGCGCGACGGCGCGCCAGCGGCCGCTCGCGTGGCCCTCGACGACGACGTCGCGACCGGCGCCGCGCGGGAGCACGGTGCCGGCGATCCGGACGCTGGAGCCGACCGTCACCTCATGGGAGTGGTGCGGGACGACGACGTCGGCCGCGACGGCAACCTCGCGCGTGCGGCTCGCCGCGTGCTCGGCGGCGGCGACGGCGGTCGCGGTGCGGACCATCCGGACGGCGCCGGACGCGTGCATGCGGGCGCTCGTGCGGTAGCTGCCGTCGCGGGCGACCTTCGTCGCCGTGACGCCGCGCCAGGCGCGGCCGTTCCGCTTGTACTGGAGCTGGAGCCGCTGGCCGGCCTCGGAGCGCGGGAGACGCCCCTCGACGACGAGCGAGTCGCCGTAGCCGATGCGGGAGTCCTTGACGGAGATCGTCGGCGTCCTCGCAGTGGTGGCGGTCACGTCGGCCGCCTGGGCCGGCGCGAGCGCGGTCGCGGAGAGCATGGTGCCGATCGATCCAAGTGCGAGCGCGCCCACGGCCGCTTGCCGCGGCCGGGCGCGCCGCAGGTTATGCGGGCGCAACAGGGTGAACCTCCTGATGTTCGACCGAGCGCCTACGGGGTTAGCTGTCGGGCTCGCGGCGGCCCGGCAGCCGTCGTCTGCCAGAAGCGGCGATGACGGTGCTGAGCAGTCGCTACAGCGGCAATTGACGCCGCCGATTCGCCCCAGCCGGGTGGATTACGTGCACACCCGGCAAGTGGGTCCCCCGTTCGACTCCGCTCCGGGCGGCGTCGACTCGGCAGGTCGAATGACTCGGAGGAAGGTAGTGGCCGTTGCCGCGATCCGTGTGACCAATCTCACAGATGGGTGGTATTCGTCACCATCGTTACCGAAAAATCACCAAAGCGACCAAAAGCGCAACTAGCCGGCTTCCAGCACGTAGTCGTTGCACCGGAGGGGCGCAGGAGCGACAATGCGCGGCGTGGCCAACGGAGATCGCCTCTCGGGGCTCGACGCGTCGTTCCTGCATCTCGAGCATGACGCGGCGACGCACATGCACGTCGCCTCCTGCATGGTCTTCGAGGGCCCGCCGCCGACCCACGACGAGCTGGTCGCGCACGTCGAGTCGCGCCTGCACCTCGTCCCCCGCTACCGCCAGCGGCTCGCGTTCGTCCCGTTCGGCCAGGGCCGCCCGGTCTGGGTCGACGACCCGCACTTCAACACGCGCTACCACGTCCAGCACCACGCGCTGCCGCACCCCGGCAGCGACGAGCAGCTGAGACACCTCGCCGGCCGCGCCTTCTCCCAGCAGCTCGACCGCAACAAGCCGCTGTGGGAGCTGTGGCTGGTCGAGGGCCTCGCCGGCGGCCGCTTCGCGCTGCTCGGCAAGACCCACCACGCGCTCGTGGACGGGATCTCCGGCGTCGACATCACGACCGTCCTCTTCGACACCGTCGCCGACCCGGCGCCGACCGCCGGCAGCGACCAGCCGTGGGTCCCCCGCCCGCTGCCGAGCTCGGCGCAGCTGCTGGCCGACGCGCTGCTGGAGCGCACGACCGTCCCGGGCGAGATCGCCCGCGGCCTGCGGCGCACGCTGCGGGCACCGCGACGGGTGCTGGGGAGAGTCGTGGACGACCTCGCGGCGGTCGGCTCGTTCACGCTCCCGGGCGTCCGCGGCGCGCCCGCGAGCCCGCTCAACGTGCCGATCGGGCCGCACCGCCGCTTCACCTGGGTCGACGAGGACCTGGAGCGCGTGAAGGAGATCAAGAACGCGCTCGGCGGGACCGTCAACGACGTGGTGCTCGCGACCGTCGCCGGCGGCCTCGGGCGGTACCTGCGCGCGCACGACAACCCGACGCTCGACGTCGTCCTGCGGGCGCTGATCCCGGTCTCGGTCCGCGCCGACGCGGAGCGCGGCGCGCTCGGCAACCAGGTCGCCGCCGTCTGGGCGGGGCTGCCGGTCGGCGTGACCGACCCGGTCGAGCGACTGACGCTCGTGCGCCGCGAGATGGAGGGGCTGAAGGAGTCGGGCCAGGCGGTCGGCGCGCGCGTGCTGACGGAGCTGACCGGCTTCGCGCCGCCGACGGTGATGGCCCAGGCGGCGCGGCTGCAGGCGCGCCAGCGCTTCTTCAACCTCGTGATCACGAACGTGCCAGGTCCGCAGCTCCCGCTCTACGTCCTCGGCCGCCGGATGGAGGCGATCTACCCGCTCGTCCCGCTCGCGCAGAACCAGGCGCTCGGCGTCGCGATCATGAGCTACGACGGGAAGGTCTCGTTCGGCCTGAACGCCGACTTCGACGCGATCCCGGACCTCGAGACGCTCGCCGGGATGCTCGTCGAGGCGCTCGACGAGCTGGCCGAGGCGGCCGCGCTGCCGCCCGTCCGGCGCCCGCGGGAACCGAGACGCAGAGCGGCCCGCGGAGCCACCGCGCCGGCGACGGTCCGCGCGCGTCCGTAGATTCCCTCCTGCATGGACGAGCCCGACGCCCCGCCTCCGACCTCGGACGACGCACCCACGGGGCAGTCCGCGCCCCCGCCCGCGCCGTCCTCGGAGCCCCCGGCTCCGCCGGCCGCGCCGGCTCAGCCCGCCGCCGCCCCGTCCCGCTCGCGCCGGCGCCTGCGCCGCCTCGCCGGCGCCCTGCTGACGCTCGTGATCGCGCTCGCCGGCGTCGTCGGGCTGCTGCTGCTGGCCGAGAGCCGCGACTCCTCGCAGGTCGACCACACCTCCTCGACCGCCGCCGGCCCGGGCCAGCTCTACGCCGACCAGGGCGACGCGCACCTGGCGGCCGGGCAGAAGCCGGCCAAGCCCTACGACTCGGACCCGCCGACGAGCGGCCCACATGTCCCCTCCGCGATCACGAGGGACCCGGCCGGGACGGTGCTGACCGACGACCAGCTGCTCGAGGCGATCGAGCAGGGCAACGTCGTGATGCTCTACGGCA
>JAATFK010000555.1 GCA_015655225.1 Solirubrobacterales bacterium
GCGCGAGGAGGTGGCGCGACAGCTCGGCGCGCTGGCCCGGCAGCGGCGGCGTCAGCACCTCGTAGGTGTGGCCGGCACCGCCGGCGGGTCCGACGCGGCGCTCCTCGCGCCGGACGATCGTGACGGCGCCCTCCTCGTCGAGCCGCAGCAGCTGCGAGAGCTTCAGATCGAGCCCGTGCGCGATCCGCGTGGCGACCTGCAGCGTCGGGCTCGTCTCCCCCCGCTCGACCTGGGAGAGCATCGGCGCGGAGACGCCGCAGCGCTCCGCGAGGTCGCGCAGCGAGAGGTCCATCGCCTCCCGCAGCGCGCGCACGCGGCTGCCGATCGCGGTGACGGAGGTGGCGTCGAGGGCGGTGCTCATCGTCCGCCGTACGTTATCACGTACAGGCGTAATGAGCGCCGCCCTGCCGCCTCCCGCCTATCTGACGACGATCGTCTCTCTCATGTTCTGGTGGAACGTGCAGATGAATCTGTACGTGCCGGGCTTCGTCAGCTGCTTCGAGAAGCTGATGCCGGCGGTCGCGCTCGGGGACGTGAACTTCTTCACGCCCTTCGGCGCCGAGACGAGCTTCACGTTGTGCGTGTTGCTGTTCACGGCCGACCACTTCCAGGTGATCTTCGAGCCGGGCGTGACGCTCGACTTCGCCGGCGTGAAGGCGTCATCGATCACGCCGACCGTCTTCTTCTGCGGCTTCTTCGCGGCCGCGGCCGACGCGACCGCCGAGACCTTCGCGCCCGTGTAGTGGACGAGCGGCTTGATCCCCTTGTACGCGGGGTGGTTGTGGACGATCCAGTATCTCTCGTGGGAGGGATCGGTGATCCAGCTGATGCCGATCGCGAGGCCCGACGGGCTGGTCGCGTTCACGCCCGTGAACGGGCACGGCGCGAGCGTCGCGCCGTCGACCGGGACGGTCGCGTGCACGCCGATGTTGCCGCTGAAGCAGTTGCCGCTGTTCGGCTGCGCCAGCGCGCCCGGGTAGAACAGGTCGGCGCCGTTGAGGTCGGTGCCGCCGCGCCCGAAGACGTTGTCGCTGACCGTGTTGCCCTTGACCGCCGCCGCGTCGCTCTGTCTCAGCTCGATCGCGTCGACGATCCCGATCCCCAGCAGGAAGTTGCCGAAGACGACGTTGTTCGAGATCACGGTGTTGCGGCTGCCGTACAGCAGGATGCCGGCGCCGACCGGGTAGGTCAGCCCCTTCGAGCCCGCGTGGATCGTGAACGGCGCGCCTCTGAAGTAGTCGAAGTTGTTCCAGAAGACGACGTTGTGGCTGATCACGTTGTCCTCCGGCGGCGCGTACTTCTCGGAGTCGAGCGCGTTCGGGACGATCCCGAGGCCGTTGTTGTAGAAGCGCGACTTCGTGATCGTCACGTAGCGCATGTTCGTGCCTGACCAGCCGAGGACGTTGCCCCACGAGGTGATGTTCGTGACGAGCGAGCGCAGCGGCTTCGTCTGCGGCGGCGTCTGCCCGATGTAGAAGCCGGAGTCGTTGTTGTAGAACGCCTCCGAGTCGCTGATCGAGCCGCCCTTCGAGTTGAAGGCGTAGATCCCGTAGGTGCCGCCGTAGCCGGCGAGGAGGTTCTTGAACGTGTAGCCGGTGACGTTGAGCGCGAAGAAGCCGTTGCCGAGGTAGTTGCGGGCGTAGAGGCCGCGCACGGTCACGCCGTCGGCGCCGTTGATGAAGACGCCGTTCTGGCGATCGGCGGCCTTCAGCGTCTTCAGGTTCAGGACCGTCTTGCGCGGGTTCGCGGGCGACCCGACGAGCTTGATCCCGTCGTGCTTGTGGCCGAGGATCGAGACCGACTGGCGATAGGTGCCGGGCGGGATCCGGACGGTGTCGCCCGGCAGCGTCGCGTCGACGGCCGCCTGGATCGTCGGCGAGCACTTCGGGGTGCGCTTGGCGCGCTTCGCGGCGGCGACCTGCTTGGGGGTGCAGACGGTGAAGACCTTCGTGCCGCCGGCACGCGGCTTGACCTTGCCCGGGCTGCCGGCCGGCGGGTAGCTCTCGGCACCGGCGACCGCGGGCGCCACCAGTCCGATCGCCAGCACGGCGATCACGATGCGGATGTAGCGCATGAGCCTCTCCTCTCGGATCATCGAGTGATCCGTCATGGGTCGACGAGGTACCAGCCCGCCATGCCGGCGTCCTGGTGCGGGAAGACGTGACAGTGGTACATCCAGCGGCCGGGGTTGTCCTCGACGAAGCGCGCGCTGAGCGTCTCGAACGGGCCGACCTCTCTCGTGTCGGTGGGGACGCCGGAGGCGTCCACCCAGCGATGGCCGTGGACATGGAACGTGTGGAAGTTGGCGTCGCCGCCGATCACGTGGAAGGCGACGTCCTGGCCGACTCTCGCCCGCAGCGTCGGCGTGTTGCCGGCATACGCGCGACCGTTGATGCACATGATGACGTTGTCGAACCCGGTCACCTCCGGGCCGAACGAGTGGAAGTAGATGACGTCCTCGACGTCTGGGGCCTTCGCGCCGCGCTCGCGGATCACGATCGCGCCCAGCAGTCCCCGCTCGCTGTTGAGCGTGTGGTTGGGCCCGTGGTCGTGGTAGGGCCAGACGCCGACCGCGTCGGGGACCGCCTCCCATGTGTAGGTGAACTCCTCGCCGGGCGCGATGAAGCCGCCGACGCGGGTGAAGTCGCCGAAGTAGGAGCCGTCGTAGTCGGGCGTGTACTTGACGCCGTGGGCGTGCATCGTGACGGCCTGGTTGAAGTGCTCGTCGCCGTTGCGGAAGTGGACGACGAGCGTGTCGCCGACCTCGGCGTGGAGCGTCGGGCCGGGGATCGACGGGCGGCCGATCCGCGACGCGAAGCCCTCGGTGCACTGCTGGTAGATGTACGCGCGGAAGCGGCGCTTTCTCGCCGCCGGGATGCGCGCGTTCATCCACTCGTCGCGGCCGGTCGGCGCGTAGTCCCAGACGACCGAGCGGGCCTCGATCCAGTATTCGCGCTTGACGCCGCCGGGCTGCGGCTGCGGCGTCGGGAAGTGGAGCCGGTCGACCGGGTCGCGCGGGATCCCCTTCGGCTTCTTGACGCGCGAGGCGGCCGCGTCGGCGGCCTGGGCGAGCCGGTGGGTCTCCTGCGGGCTGGGGGTCTTGCCGCCGCCGCTGCCGGTCGCCGCGAGCGTGCAGAAGAGCGCGCCGGCGCCGCCGACGGCGAAGAAGGCGCGGCGATCGACGCCGAAGCGCGTGCCGCCGAGCAGCGTGCCGTCGGCGGGCAGCTCAGGGGGCGTCCCTCCGTCGTCCTCGCGGGGCTCGTCGTCCAACGCTCTCCATCCTCCTCCGCGTCCGCCGGCGCCCTTGGCGTCGGCCTCCGCGACGTGCCGTTTTCGCTGTTCCTGCCGGCCACGGCGTGCGACCACCGTGGCTCTTGGTCGCGCACTATATGCCCATAGCTGGACAGTCGTCCAGCATTCTGCGATCGATCTCCATTAGCCTCCGCGGATGGCGTCAGGGACGAAGGTGCGCCGGGCGCGCGGCGAGCGTCGCCGTCGCGAGCTGCTGGAGGCCGCGCTCACGGTGATCAACGATCGCGGCGTCCAGGCGACGACCCACCGCGCCGTCGCCGAGGCGGCCGGCGTCCCGGTCGCGACGACGACCTACTACTTCGAGTCGATCGATCACTTGCTGGAGGAGGCGCTGCTGCTGTTCGTCGACGAGGAGGCGACGCGGCTGCGCGCGCTCGCCGAGCAGCTGCGCACCACGACCGCGTCCCCTGAGCAGATCGGCGAGCTGTTCGCGGCCGAGCTGGTGAGCGGGCCGCCGTGGCCGAAGCCCTTGAAGCGGGTCCAGTTCGAACTCTACCTGGAGGCGGCGCGACGGCCGCTGCTGCGAGAGGCGGCGCAGCGCTGCCTCGCCGTCTACGCCGAGGTCGCGGAGGCGGCGCTGACGGCGGCCGGCTCGCCCCGGCCGGCCGAGGGCGCGAGACTGTTCGTCGCGCTCGCCGACGGACTCGGACTGCACCGCAGCATCGCGCCGGCCGACGACGCGGCCGAGCGGGACGAGC
>JAATFK010000152.1 GCA_015655225.1 Solirubrobacterales bacterium
GAGGCCACCGGCGATCGTCGGGCCGACTGCGAGGCCGCTGCCCAGCACGGTCCCGAAGAGCGCGAAGTTCCGCCCCCGCTCGGCCCCTTGGTAGGCATTCGAGATGATCGACGTCACGCTCGTGCCGATCGCCGCCCCGCCCGCTCCCGCCGCGATCCGGCCGAAGTCGAGCACGAGCAGGTTCGGCGCCGCCGCGCTGAGGATCGACGCGAGGATCGTCAGCACCGCGCCGATCACGAACGTCCGTCTGTAGCCGACATGGTCGGAGAGCACCCCCCACACGAGCGTGAAGAGCGCGAAGCTGCCGTTGAAGCCGTTCAGCACCCACTGCAGCTGCGTCGGGTTCGAGCCGAGGTCGCGCGCGATGCTCGGGAGCGCGGTCGCGGTCCCAGCGATGCTGATCGGGACGATGAAGACGGCGATGAGGAGCGCCGGAAGCGCGATCGGCGAGACGCTCCGCGCAGCGGAGGTACCAGTGAAGGACATGACGTCCGCTCCTGTGAATTTCGAAGGAGGAATGGGTCCCGCGGCCGGCCCGGGGCGACGAAGCTAGCACAGTTATTTGTCGAGCAACCAATAACTGCTAGGCTCCCTCCCATGGCACGACCGAGGAAGTTCGACGAAGGCGACGTGCTGGTCGCGGCACGGCAGCAGTTCTGGCGACACGGCTACGACGCGACCAGCATGGCCGACCTCTGCGCGGCGACGGGCGTCGCCTCGCAGAGCCTCTACGGCGCGTTCGACAGCAAGCACCAGCTCTTCGTCCGCACGCTCGAGGACTACTGCTCGAGGCAGGTCGCCGGCCTCGCGGACAGCCGGCAGGATGCCGCGAGCCCGTGGGCGTGGTTGATGGCGGCGGTGACCTTCGAGGACGGGGGACGACTCGGCCTTGGCGAAGACGGCTGCTATCTCGCCGGATCGACCGCCGCGCACGCACGGCAGGACGAACAGGTCCGCGGTGCCGCGCGGGAGACGTACGGCAGCATCGCGGAGATCTTCGGCGCCGCGCTCCACGAGGCGGACCGAGCGGGGGAGCTGCGGCCCGACGTCGACCCGGACGAGGTCCCTTGGGCGCTGCTGGCCGCGATGCAGGGGATCGAGTTCCTCAGGAGATCGGGCGTGAGCGAGGACGAGTTCGCACGCGCGAAGGCATCCGTCATCACCATGCTCACGCGGGCGTACGCCCGACATCCGGTGACCGAAGCAGCCACCTAGCCATCATCAATCATGGTTATTGGTCGTTCGACCATTAACTCTGGTAGGTTGTCGAGCATGACCGACCACACAGAGACGACCCAGGCTCCGATGCTCTTCCAGGACGCGCACATCGCGGCCTACGAGGCGACCGACGGGGCGACCGGCCACGAGTGGATGGACGGCGTCTTCACGCTCGTCCTGACGACGATCGGCCGCACCAGCCGCGAGCCCCGCAAGTTCGCCGTGATCTACCGCAAGGTCGGGAACGACTACGTCGTCGTCGCCTCGCGCGGCGGGATGGACACCCATCCCAACTGGTACCTGAACCTGCTCGCCCATCCCGAGATCGACGTCCAGGTCGGCGCCGACCGCTTCCGCGTCCGCGCGCGGACGGCGACGGCACAGCAGCGCGCCGCGCTCTGGCCGCTGATGGTCGAGGCGTTCCCGACGTTCACCGACTACCAGGCCGGCACGAGACGCGAGATCCCGGTGGTCGTCCTCTCCCCCACGAGCTCTCGCTCGTCCAGATAGCGGAAGGAACGGAACGCAATGGACATCAAGGGCTCTGTCGCGCTCGTCACGGGCGCGAACCGCGGTCTCGGCCGTCATCTCGCCGAGCAGCTCGTGCAGCGCGGCGCGACCACGGTCTACGCCGGCGCGCGCGACCACTCCTCCGTCGATCTGCCCGGCGTCGTGCCAGTCCGGCTCGACATCACCGACCTCGACCAGGTGGCAGCGGCCGCCCGGATCGCCGGCGACGCGACGATCGTCATCAACAACGCGGGCGTGCTCACGCATGCCGACTTCATCACCGGCGATCCGGCGGACATCCGCAGAGAGCTGGACGTCCACTTCTACGGAGCGCTCTGGATGACCCGCGCGTTCGCCCCGGTCCTGGAGGCCAACGGCGGCGGCGCGATCCTCAATGTGCTCTCGGGACTCTCGTGGGTCCACCTCCCCGGCTTCGGCGCATACAGCGCCGGCAAGGCGGCCGAGTGGGCGCTCACGAACGTCACCCGCCAAGAGCTCGCGCCGCGCCGCATCACGGTCACCGGCTTACACGTCGGCTACATGGACACCGACATGATCGCCGACATCGACAGCCCGAAGGCCAACCCTGCCCTGATCGCCGCCGTCGCGCTCGACGGCCTCGAGCAGGGCGCCTGGGAGGTCATCGCCGACGAGACGACCCGGCAGATCAAGTCCGCGCTGTCCGCTCCGAGCGACGAGCTCTATGCCTCGCTCAGCGGCTGACCGCGTCCTTGATGCGATCGAGCGCGATCGACGTCTCGCCGCTCATTCGGCATCTCGCTGTCCTGCCCGCAAGTCAAGCTGATCACTGCTGGCTGAGCGCCTCGGCACAGGCGACGAGGTCGGCGTAGAGGCGTCGTCGTTGCTCGGCGTCGAACGGGGTGAGCATCCGCTCCTGGACGGCGGCGACCGCCTTGGATGCGCCGGTGAGGTGGCGCGCGCCGTCGTCGGTGAGGGTGAAACGCTCGTGGCGGCCGCCCTCGTCGCCCTGGACGAGGTCGGTGCTCTTGAGCGTGGCGAGCAGTTGATGCATCGCCTGGCGGGAGACGAAGGTGCCGCGCGCGAGCTCGGTGTTGGTGAGCCCGGGTCGGTGGGCGAGCTGTTCCAGGCACGAGTACTGGGAGACGGTCAGGTCGTGCTCGCGCAGGGCGGCGTCCATCGCGGCCCGCAGGGCGACGGTGGCGCGTCTGAGCACGTAGCCGACGGCGGTGTCGAGATCGACTTGACTCACGTCAACATCTTGACATATGCTGCATGTCAAGACATTGACGAACGACTGGAGTGCTCCTGATGCCCGTTGGTCCCGACTTCATCTCCCTGCAGGTCCGCGATCTCGACGACGCCGCCGCCTTCTACGAGGAGCGCCTTGGCCTGCGCCGCGCGCCCGCCTCACCGCCCGGCGCGGTCGTCTTCGCGACCCAACCAATTCCGTTCGCCATCCGCGAGCCGCTGCCCACCACCGATCTCGACGCCGGCCAGCCCGGTCTCGGGGTGGCGATCTGGGTCAAGGTCGATGGCGCCCAGGCGTTGCATGACCAGCTCGCCGCACAAGGCGTCTCGATCGTGACCGCCCCTTCTGACGGCCCGTTCGGCCGTACGTTCGCCGTCTCAGACCCCGACGGCTACGTGATCACGCTCCACGACGGCGCGTAGGCGACGATCTCCCAGCATCCTCGCAGCCGGCTCTCCTACGCCCGAGCGGTCGAGGAGGATCGGCGCCGCCGCAGGCCACGCGGCGCCGCTCAGCGCGTCGCCGCCCGCGCCTCGCGCACCAGCTCGCGGTCGTGCTCGTACACGAGCAGGCGCTCGGCCTCGTCGAGCAGGATCCAGCGGCGTTCGTCGACCTCGTCGCTCGGCGTCAGGCCCTCGTCGGCGCGCACCGTCATCGCCCACCAGCGCACGGTCTTCGGCCGGCCCTTGCGGTCGGTGTAGTCCTGCGAGGACAGCTCGGCGCCGAGCACGCAGTGCAGCCCGGTCTCCTCGTGCACCTCCCGCAGCGCCGCCTCCTCGTGCGACTCGCCCGACTGCAGCTTGCCCTTCGGCAGCGACCAGTCCTCGTAGTCGGGACGGTGGATCACGCAGACCCTCCCGTCCTGGACGATCACGCCGCCGGCGGCCTGGACGTGGCGGGGAAGCGCGGGCACTCGTCCGCAGACTAGCGAGGCGGCGTGGACGCGGACGCGTCCCGCTCGGGCGCGAACTGCTGCGTCCCGACGACCGACAGCAGCCGCAGCTTGTCGGCGTCCTCGGTGCCCGGCGTCGCCGTGTAGACGAGCAGCAGTTGCGCCTCGCTGTCGGCGGCGAGCACCTGGCAGTCGACCTCGATCACCCCGACCGTGCGGTTCACGATCCGCTTGCGCTCGCCGCTGCGCACCGACACCTGATGCTCGTCCCACAGGTCGGCGAAGTCCTCGCTGCGCTCCCGCAGCGACGCGACGAGCTCGTCCGCGTGCGGGTCCTCGCCGCCCCGCGCGAGCGCGACGCGGAGGCTCGCGACGTACTGGCGAGCGTGGTGCGGGTGGTCCTCCTCCGGGAACATCTCGCGCTCCTCGGGGTCGGTGAACCAGCGGTAGAAGGTGCTGCGCGCCAAGCCCGTGAAGCGCGTCTGATCGCCCAGCAGCGCGACCGCCGCGGGGTTCTGCACGAGCGTCTCGCCGAGGTCGGTGATCACCATCGCGGGCGTGTCGAGCCGGTCGAGCACGCGCATCAGCGCCGGGCTGACGTGCTCGGAGCGGTGGGTCCGTGCCGGCGCCGTGTGGCCGGCGAGGCGGAACAGGTGGTCGCGCTCGTCCTGGCTCAGCCGCAGCCCGCGCGCGATCGCAGCCAGCATCGGCTCCGACGGCTGCGGTCCGCGCTGCTGCTCGAGCCGGCTGTAGTAGTCGGTCGACATGCTCGCGAGCGCCGCGACCTCCTCGCGC
>JAATFK010000657.1 GCA_015655225.1 Solirubrobacterales bacterium
TGGAGTCCTCGGACGTCGTGATCATCTCCGGCGGCGTCTCGGTCGGGCCGCACGACCACGTCAAGCCGGCGCTCGAGGCGCTCGGCGTCGCCGAGGGCTTCTGGCGCGTCGCGCTCCAGCCGGGCGGCCCGCTCTGGTTCGGGACGCGCGGCCGTCAGCTCGTCTTCGGCCTGCCCGGCAACCCCGTCTCCAGCGCGATCACGTTCGAGCTGTTCGCGCGGCCCGCGCTGCTCGCGCTGCAGGGCGTGCGCGAGCCGCTGCCGGTCCCGCTGGAGGCGCTGCTCGGCGCCACGCTGGAGCGGCGCGCCGCGCGCGAGCGCGTGATCCCGGTGCGGCTGCGCTCCGACGGCGCGGTCCTCCACGCCGATCCGCTCGGGCTCCAGGGCTCCCACATCACCTCGTCGCTGGTCGGCGCCGACGCGCTCGCGTTCATCCCCGCCGGCCCGGGATCCCTGGAGGCCGGCGCGCGCGTCACGATCGAGCGGCGGTGAGTCCCGCGCGCCGACGTGGGCACAATGGGGTGATGGCGCGCCGCCCCCTGACCGCCTTCTTCCTCTTCTGCGCCGCGACCGTCGCCGCCGCGCGGCGCCGCCGCGACCGCACCCGCTGGCCCGCGCAGGCCGAGATCGTCGACCCCAAGGACGCGACCACGATCGATGCCTCCGGCGCCGTGCGCTCGGTTCAGGCGGCCGACCTGACGCTCACCCAGGAGCAGCTCGACGCGCTCTGGAGCCCGCTCCAGCTGGAGCGGCTCGCCGGCACCTACTGGCGCTACCTCTCGCGCGTCACGCTCGGCCTGATCCGCGTCGACTACAGCGACGAGCAGCGCACGATCGTGCTGCTGAACCGCCGGCTGCGGCTGCTGCGCTTCAAGTCGCCCGAGTACGAGATGAACGCCGAGCGCGGGATCGTGCGCTGGCGGATCGAGGACGGCGTGCTGGTCGAGCGGCGCGGGCACGCCGCCGACGGCTACCTCCAGATCGACGTCCAGCGCTGCCCGCCGACACCCGACGGCCGGGCGCAGATCCACGTCGAGGTCGAGGTCGCGAACTTCTACCCCTCGATCGCGAAGCGGCTCAGCCGGCCGGTCTACACCGCAACGCAGTCACGCATCCACGTGCTCGTCGGGCACGGCTTCCTGCGCTCGCTCGCGCGACTCGACCTGGCCGAGTCGCGCGTCGGGCGCTTCGCCCACCTCGACGTCGGCGACGTGCCCGACCCGCCGCCGCTCGGCGTCGACCCGCACGGCGGCGACCCGGCGGCCGCCGCGGCGCCGACCCCGTCGTAGCCCGGCCGCCCGCGCGCCCGCCTCAGCCGAAGCGCTCGCCCGTGATCACGCGCAGCTTCGTGCGGTCGTGCTGGGCCGAGACGCGCCGCACCGTGTGGGTGCGGGAGCGCATCACGAGCGACTCGGTGCTGGCGCCCGTGCCGCGCTGGTAGCGGACGCCCTGGAGCACGTCGCCGTCGGTCACGCCGGTGGCGGAGAAGAAGACGTCCTCGCCGGAGCAGAGGTCGTCGGTCGTGAGGATTCTGCTGAGGTCGTAGCCGGCCGCCACGGCGGCGCTTCTCTCGTCGTCGTCGCGCGGCCAGAGGCGGCCGATCATCTCGCCGCCCATGCACTTGAGCGCGGCCGCCGAGATCACGCCCTCGGGCGTCCCGCCGATCCCGTAGAGGAGGTCGACCGGCGCGTTGTCGCTCGCCGCCAGCAGCGTGCCGGCGACGTCGCCGTCGGTGATCAGGCGCACGCGGCCGCCGGCCTCGCGGACCGCCGCCATCGCCTCGGTGTGGCGCGGGCGGTCGAGCATCATCACGGTCACGTCGCCGATCGTCTTGTCCTTGCGGTCGGCGATCAGCTGCAGCGTCTCCGCGAACGGGCGGTCGAGGTCGAGCAGGTCGGCGACGTCGAAGGCGCCCGCCATCTTCTCCATGTAGACGATCGGGCCCGGGTCGAACATCGTGCCGCGCTCGGCGAGCGCGATCACGGCGATCGCGTTCGGCATCCCCTGGGCGCAGAGGCGCGTGCCGTCGAGCGGGTCGACGGCGATGTAGACGCGCGGGAGCGACCCGTCACCGATCTGCTCGCCGTTGTAGAGCATCCGCGCCTCGTCCTTCCCGCCCTCGCCGATCCCGACGACCCCCTCCATCCA
>JAATFK010000577.1 GCA_015655225.1 Solirubrobacterales bacterium
CCGTGGGTGCGCCGCGCGCGGCTCGCGGAGGGCAGCGACGACGCGCTCGCGACGGTGCCGTCGTGGTTCGGCGAGCGGCTGCTGGCACTCGGCGAGCAGCGCTGCGCGCGGATCGCGCTGAGCGGGCCGGTCGAGCCGCACCTGCTCGACGACCTCGACCCGGCGCGGGTCGGGCGGGACCGCTCGGTCGCGCTGCGCGAGGCGGGGCAGGTGATGAACGCGCGGACGACCAACTGGACGATCGGGCCGTGCCCGACGCTCGGCTGGGCGAGACTCGTCCACCCCGAGCTGGAGCCGGACGCCGCGCTGGCGAAGCTGTGGGAGGAGATCGTCCACGTCTGCCGCCTCGACGAGCCCGACCCGGTGGTGGCGTGGCAGGAGCGGATGGCGACGCTCGTGAGCGCCGCCGAGCGGCTGACCGCCGGCCACTTCGACGCGCTGCACTTCGAGGGTCCCGGCACCGACCTGACGGTCGGGCTGCTGCCCAGCTCGAACTTCATCTCGGCCGCGTTCGAGACGATCGAGGGGATCAAGCACGCGCCGAACCTGCAGTCGGAGGAGGTCTTCACGTCGCCCGACCCGGAGCGGACCGAGGGCGTCGTGCGCTCGACCAAGCCGCTGCTGATCGGCGGCGCGACGGTCGAGGGGCTGCGGGTGCGCTTCCGCGGCGGCCGGGTCGTGGAGATCGAGGCCGAGCAGGGCGGCGAGACGCTGAGATCGATGACCGAGCACGACGAGGGTGGGGCGCGCCTCGGCGAGGTCGCGCTGGTCGACCGCGAGGGCCGCATCGGCCCGCTCGGGACGGTCTTCTACGACACGCTGCTGGACGAGAACGCGGCCAGCCACATCGCGCTCGGCCGGGGCTTCGACTTCGCGGTGGGTGAGCAGGACGTGGCGCGCGTCAACGACAGCCTGATCCACATCGACTTCATGATCGGCGGCGACGAGGTCGACGTGACCGGCGTCACCGCCGCCGGCGAGCGCGTGCCGCTGCTGCGCGGCGGCAGCTGGCAGATCTGAGGCGCGGGCCTGGGCGCTGGGCCGGGTCGGGCGGCGCCGTTGGCGAGCGGACCTGTACCCTTCACGGGCTCCATTGGACCGCACGGAGAGGTGCCGGAGCGGCTGAACGGGCACGACTGGAAATCGTGTGATGGGGGTGACCTCATCCGAGGGTTCGAATCCCTCCCTCTCCGCTACTGGATCTGCACCCATCGACGGGTCGTTGACAGTCGTCTCGTCCAGTTGATCGGCAACTGTCACGGTACTCCTTTACGCTAAAGTAAAGGCGATGCCGAAGATCTCCTCCAAGCACCAGGTGACGTTGCCGGTTGACGCCCTCGCGAGCGCGGGGTTCGCCGTCGGGGACGAGGTCACGATCGAGGCCGCCGGGCCCGACACGATCGTCGTGCGCCGGACCGCGCGCGACGTCGACGCGGCCTTTGGCGTCTTCGACGGCCTCTACGAGCCGGGGCATCTCGACAGGCTGCGCTCCGAAGAGCGCGCGTGACCGACTGCGTCCTCGACACCGACGTCGTGATCGCCGCGCTCGACCGCTCCGACGCGCACCATGATGCGGCGGCCCAGGCGCTGCGCGGTCTGATCGGCGACGGCGTTCCGCTGCTCCTCTCGCTCGTCAACTACGCGGAGACGCTCGTGCGTCCGTCGCGCGACGAAGGGACGTTGCGTGCGGCGATCGCCGCGATGGAGGCGCTCGGCATCGGGCTCGTCGCTCCGACGCCCTCGATCGCCCGCGAGGCGGCGCGCCTGCGCGGCACGAACATCAGCCTCGCCGACGGCTTCGCGCTCGCGACTGCCCGCGCCCACGGCGCGTGGATCGCGACCTACGACCAGCGCGTCCGCCGCTCCCTGGAGCAGGCCGGCGTGGAGCTGGCGCCCGGCTTGGACTGAGGCTCAGGCAGCCCCTCCCGCCCGGTCGCGCCCGGTTCGCTCGTCTTTCATCGCCCGGCGGGAGGCGGCACGTCGACCTCCACCACGTCGAGCCCCTCGATGTCCCGGAAGTCGCCCGGGTTGCACGTGAAGACCGGGAGGTCGTGCGCCACCGCGATCGCGGCGATCATCGCGTCGTAGGCGCGCGCGGCCGGCTTGCGGCCGGTGCGGCGCAGTGAGGCGGCGACGCGACCGAACGCGCGTGCGGCGGCCGCGTCGAACGGAAGCGGATGGAAGTCGGACTCGGCCTGCTGGAGGTGTGCCTGGCGTGCCGCGCGCTCGCGCTCGTCGGGCGCGACCAGGGGGCCGACCGACAGCTCCGCGAGCGTGACCGTCGTGATCAGCGGCTCGGCCGGCAGCGTTGCCGGGTCGGCGATCCGCGGCAGCAGGATCACCGTCGAGGTGTCGAGGATGCCACGCGGGCGGGGCGCGCTCACAGGTCGGCGTTCAGCACGGCGTCGACGTCGGCGCGCAGTGCGACCGGGTCGACGACGGGAAGGCGGCGCCAGCGAGCGAGCAGGACGTCCGCCGGCAGTGTCGTCGCCTCGATCGGGCTGAGCGAGGCGACCGGCTTGCCGGCCCGCGTGATCGTGATCTGCTCACCCCTCGCCGCCCGGTCGACCACGTCGCCGCCGTGGTTGCGTAGCTCTCGGATCGTCACGTCAGCCATGAGTCAGATGGTATCACTGGTGATACAGGGTCTCTGTCACGTCCGACCCCGTCGCTACCTTCGGCGCGTGAGTTGGCACCTGCGCCGCCTTGCGGCCTTCGACATCGAGACCACGGGGGTCGATCCGACGAGCGACCGGATCGTCACCGCGGCGGTGACCCTCGCGGGCGGCGGGCTGCCGACCGAGAGCCATGCCTGGCTGGTCGACCCCGGCGTCGAGATCCCCGCCGGCGCGACCGCCGTCCACGGCGTCACCACCGCTCGCGCCCGCGCCGAGGGTCGTCCGCCGGCCGACGCGCTCGAGGAGATCACGATGCTCCTCGCCGACCAGCTGCGCCACGGCGTCCCGGTGATCGCCTTCAACGCCCGCTTCGACCTCACCTGCCTGCACCGCGAGGCCGAGCGCCACGGCGTCCGGCCCCTGCTCGACCGCGTCGGCGGTCCCGGCGGCCTGCTCGTCGTCGACCCCTACGTGCTCGACAAGCAGCACGACCGCTACCGTCGCGGCAGACGCACCCTCGGCGCCGTCTGCGCCCACTACCGCGTCCGCCTCGACGACGCCCATGCCGCCGGCGCCGACGCCCTCGCGGCCGCTCGCGTCGCCTGGCGCCTCGCGACGACCTTCGCCGAGATCGGCTCCAGCGACCTGCCGACCCTCCACCAGCGCCAGGTCCTGTGGGCTGCCGAGCAGGCCGCCTCCCTGGAGCAGTACTTCCGCGAGAACGGCCGCCCCGAGGTCGTCGAGGCGGCCTGGCCGATCGTCCCGGCCGCGCTGCCGGCCCTCGCGGCGGCCTGACCCCGCGGCGCCGGCCGCCGGCCGCGCCAGCAGTTACGCCGCGGTCGTCTTGCGGTCGCGGTCGCGGCTTCTCCGCGACACGGGCGTCCCGAAGACGTAGTCCCAGAACGGCGCGCTGACGCCGTACGCGGCGTCGTGCTCTCTGAAGTGGTGGCGCATGTGCAGCTCGTGCAGTCTGCGCGGCACCCACGCCTGCGGCTTGCGGCCACCTGGAAGGTGGTGCATGTAGTAGTGCAGCATGTCGTACGCGAGGTAGCCGCTCCAGAAGCCAACCGACGCCGCGTACGCTCCCGGGCTCCCGACCACCGCGAGGAACGCGGCGAAGAACAGCGCCGCGAGCGGCACGCTCACCGACGGCGGCATCACGAGCCGCAGCGGGTCGTTCGGATGGTCGTGGTGGACGCCGTGGATGATCCAGTGCAGTCGCGCCCCGATCCCGTCCTCGGGCTCGAAGTGGAACACGACTCGGTGCAGCCAGTACTCGGTCAGCGTCCAGAAGACGTAGCCGCCCAGCACGTACAGCGCGACCTCCCAGAGCGCCATGTCGGACGCGAGCGCGTACACGAGCGCGATCACGATCGCCGGCACGAAGATCAGGGGGACGACGCTCCAGTGCACGCGCGAGAGTCTGTCGAGCAGATTCGACTCGAACATGCGCGGCGAGGCTCTCAGCACGTCGGAGCGCTTCATGCCGGCGAGGTCCGAGCGCCGGGGGTATGTCGCCATGCTCACGTCCTTACTGCGAAGAATGACTGTGGCCTCGCGTGAGGCCGCACTGCTGTGCTCTCTCTACGATACTCGTCGCGGAGACGTTCCAGGCGGGTCCCGCCGTTGCTTGCCTCACACGCCGGTTCGCGGAAGAGTGGTGACCCGTAGGACGGGCACTCGAGATCCTCGATCCGTAGAGAAGGACAGCTACGAGGCCATGCGCGCCAACGTCTGACGAAGCCCAGCGGACAAACCGGTGGAGGGCATCCATCCCAATTCGTCCCGCGCGCGGCGCGTATCCAGACAGCTGCGCTGGATCTCTGCCAGGCGCGCCGGGGCGTGCGCGGGGGCGAGGGGCATGTCTGGACGCAGCACTCTGAGAGTGTCGATGAGATCGAGGACGCTCGTCTCTACTCCGCACCCGATGTTGACGATGCCGGTCAGTTGCAGGTCGGCGGCGAGAAGGTTGGCGCGCACGACGTCCGCGACGAACACGAAGTCGCGCGTCTGTCGTCCGTCGCCGAAGATTCGCGGATCGCGGCCCTCAATCACGCAGTTGCAGAAGATCGCGACGACGCCGCCCTCGCCGCGCGGATTCTGTCGCGGTCCGTAGACGTTGGCGTAGCGAAGCACGATGGTCGACAGCCCGTGCAGCCGACCGAAGAGCGCCAGGTATCCCTCGGCGCCGAGCTTGCCCTGGCCGTACGGCGATTTCGGCAGGGCGGGCGACTCCTCGGATGTCGGAATAGTCTCGGCGTCGCCATAGATCGCGCCCCCGGTTGACGAGAAGACGAGCCGCCGGACGCCGCTCTCGTGCGCCGCGCGCAGCACGTTGATCGTCCCCTCGATGTTGGTGCGCGCGTCGGCCGCGGGGTCGGCGACCGAGCGCCGGACGTCGACCTGGGCGGCCAAGTGGAACACGACATCGGGCCGCTCGCGCGCAAACAGCGCGAACAGTGCATCGCCGTCGACCACATTCAGATCGTGCAGCGTCGCGCCGGTCTCGAGAGCGGCCGCGAGATTGCGAGGATCGCCGGTGGTGAGCGCATCGACGATCACGACGCGGTCTCCGCGTGCGAGGAGGGCATCGACCAGGTTCGAGCCGATGAAGCCGGCGCCGCCGGTGACGAGGGCGTTCATCGAGGGCCCCTCGGGCCTGCGATGATTCGGGCCGAGAGCCGCTGCCGATGATCGACCTTCACGCACATGTGCTCCCTGGACTGGACGACGGACCTCGAAGCACGCGGGAGGCGGTGGCGATGGTGCGTGCCGCAGCGGCGGCCGGGACGAGGACGATCGTCGCGACTCCGCATGTCGACCTTCGCTACGGCGTCACGCCCGCCGATGTCGCGCAGGCCGTCG
>JAATFK010000364.1 GCA_015655225.1 Solirubrobacterales bacterium
CTGCGGCTCAACCGCTACGGCCGCATCTACCTCGAGCACGCGCGCCGCGCGCTCGCCGAGCTGGACCTCGCCTCCACCGAGCTGGACGACGCGACCGGCGACGAGCACGGCGTCGTCGTGCTCGCCTTCCTCCACACGCTCGGGAGCTGGCTCGTGCCGACGCTGCTGAGCGGCTTCCGCGCCGAGCGTCCCGGGATCAGCTTCCGGCTCCAGCAGGACAGCGCGCTGGCGATGCGCACGACGCTCACGGGCGGCGAGGTCGACCTGATCCTCACGAGCCCGCGGCCGGAGGGACCGGGGATCGGCTGGAGAGCGCTCGTGAACGAGCCGCTGCGGCTCGCGGTGTCGCCGGGGCACCGCCTGGCGGGGCGCAGACGGGTGCGGCTGGAGGAGGTCGCGGGCGAGCCGTTCGTCGCGATGAAGGCGGAGTACGGCCTGCGCGGGATGGCCGACGCGCTCTGCCGCGCGGCCGGCTTCGAGCCGGCGGTCGCGTTCGAGGGCGACGACGTCGGCACGCTGCGCGGGCTCGTCGCCGCCGGCCTCGGCGTCGCGCTGCTGCCGGAGCCGCCGTCCGCCGGGGTCGAGCGCGAGCCGGCGACGCCGCACCTGCGGCTCGCCGACGGCGGCGCGTTCCGCACGATCGGGCTCGCCTGGGAGGAGCGCCGCTACCGCTCCCCCGCGACCGAGGCGTTCCGCGCGTTCGTCGCCGCGAGCGCGAGACGGGCGCCTGCCTAGGCGTTCGGCGCGTCGGCGTGCGCTCTCGGGCGCGGTGGCGGGGCATAGCCGGCGTGCGGGACGATCTGGGCTCCGGCGACCGTGATGCCGGCGCTGCCGAAGTCCTCGCGGGAGAGGCGCGAGACGAGCTTGGCGCCGCCGTCGGCGGGGTCGAGCGCCGGGATCCCGACCGGCGAGAGCCGCAGCGACGTCAGCGTGCCGGCGACGAACGCGCCGTTCGCGGCGAGCTGGACCTGCAGGAGCGCGCTCGTTCCCGTGACCGGCCCGATGCCGAAGTTGCGGTAGCCGGCGAGGTTGCCGAGCGAGTACGCGATCAGGCGGCCGTGGTCCAGCTCGGCGCCGCGCAGGACGTGCGGGCCGGAGCCGACGACGAGGTCCGCCCCGGCGGCGACGGCGGCGTGCGCGAACGCGCGGACGTTGCCGCGGTTCTCGCCGTAGGCGATCTCGTCGCCGTAGGGCGTGTGCGTCTTGTCGGCGCCCTCCGCGCCGGCGTGGACGAACACGACGACGACGTTCGCGAGCTTCGTCGCGCGCGCGATCTGGGCCCGGGCGACGGCGAGGTCGCGGATCGGCGAGGTCCACGGGTAGGCCGAGAAGCCGAGGAAGGCGACCTTCGCGTGGGGCAGAGACAGGACCGTGATCTCCCCCGGCCGACCGGTCTCCGCGACGCCCTGGCCGTGGACCGCGGCGACCGTCTGCGCCTGGCCGCTGGCGCCGAAGTCGAAGGCGTGGTTGTTCGCGAGGTTGACGACGTCGAGGCCGGCGGCTCTGAGCGCGACCGCGTTCGCTGCCGGCGCCTGGAAGGCGAAGCAGTCGCCGCTGTCGCTGCCGCCGCACTTGTTCGGGCCGCCGCTGCCGAGCGTCCCCTCCAGGTTGACGGCCGCAAGGTCGCTGGCGCGGAGCTCCGGCGCGACGGCGGCCAGCAGCCCACGCGCCTGGTTCGGCGGGTCGCCGTAGGAGGAGCCGAGCGTGACGTCGCCACCCCAGGCGAAGGAGAAGGGCTGGCCGGGTGGGAGTCTGGCCGCGGCCGTCGGCCCGGCGCCCGCCGCGGCGCCGCCCGCGACGGCGCCAGCCGGCGGCCGCGCCGCCGCGCCCGCACCAGCCGCGCCTCCCTCGTGGCCCGAGGGCGCCCCAGCCGCGGCCGGGCCAGCCGTCATCGCCACCGCCCCGGCCGCCAGCAGGGCGGCCGCGACCACCCGCGCGCGGCGGCGCCGCCCCCGCGCCACCTAGTCGCCCGACTCGGAGGCGCTCTCGGGCGGCAGGTCGCCCTCGTCCACGTCCTCGTCGGACTGCGGCTCCGGCAACTCCGGCTGCTCCGGCTCCAGCCCCGGCAGCTCGCCGCGCAGCGCCGCCTCCAGCCCCTCCTCGTCGAGGACCGGGACTCTCAGCCGCTCGGCCTTCTCCAGCTTCGTCCCCGGGCTCTCGCCGGCGACGACGTAGTCGGTTCTCTTCGAGACGGTCGAGGTGACGCGGCCGCCGGCCGCCAGCACCCGCTCGGTCGCCTGCTCGCGCGTCAGGTTGGGCAGCGAGCCGGTCAGCACGATCGCTCTGCCGGCGAGCGGACCCTCGCCCGGCGGCGGTCCCTCCTCCTCCAGCCGCACGCCGAGCCCGCGCAGGTCGGCGATCA
>JAATFK010000196.1 GCA_015655225.1 Solirubrobacterales bacterium
ACAAACCGAGGAGAAGCGGGCCCGATACCGCGTCGGTCCCTCGGCCCCGCTGTGCGAGCTCGAGCGAAGTGGAGAGCTGGTGCGCGGCGAGCTGCGCCCGGGCGGATCGACCCGGGAGTGGTGCGACCCGGAGGTCCTGCGGCGCCTGCGGCGCGCCTCGCTGGCGGTGCTGCGCACGGAGATCGAGGCGACCGACCAGCGGACGCTGGCGCAGCTGCTGCCCTCATGGCAGGGCGTCGACCGCCATCCGGCCGGCGGCGCCGGGATCGACCGCCTGCGCGAGCAGCTCGTGCCGTTGCAGGGTCTCGCGCTGACGCCGTCGACGTGGGAGCAGGACGTGCTGCCGCGCCGCGTCGGCGCCTACTCGGCGACCTGGATGGACGAGCTGTGCGCGAGCGGCGAGCTGGTCTGGGTCGGCGCCGGCGCACTTGGGCGCACGAACGGCCGCGTCGCCCTCTACTTCCGCGAGGACGCGGCGCTGGTCGGCCCGCCGACGATCAGAGGGGATCCGCCCGCCGGCCCCGCGCACGTCGCCGTGCGCGAGCGGCTGGAGCGGGGCTCGTGCTTCTTCAGCGACCTGCTGGTCGACGTCGCGCTCACGCCGGAGGAGCTGCAGGAGGCGCTGTGGGACCTCGCCTGGGCGGGCGAGGTGACGAACGACGCCTTCGCGCCGCTGCGCGCGCCACGGCTGACGCTCGCCCGCGAGCAGCGCCGTGCGGCTGCCCGCAGCGGTCGCGCCGGCCGGCGCTTCTCCTCCCGCCGCGGCGGCGCGCAGGCGCAGGTGCAGGGCCGCTGGTCGCTGACCGCGCCACTGTTCGCGACGCCCGGCGCCGTCTCGGATCCGTCCGCGCGCCGCCGCGCGGTCGCCGAGCTGCTGCTGGAGCGCTACGGGCTGCTGACGCGCGAGCTGGTGCTCGCCGAGGGGATCCCCGGCGGCTTCTCCGCGATCTACCCGGAGCTGTCGCAGCTGGAGACGCTCGGCGTCGCGCGGCGCGGCTACTTCGTCGAAGGGCTCGGCGGCGCGCAGTTCGCGCTCCCAGGCGCGGTCGAGCGACTGCGGGCGCAGCGCGCGCCGGAGGAGACGCCGCCGCTCGTGCTGGCCGCGACCGACCCGGCGCAACCCTACGGCGCGGCGCTGCCGTGGCCCAAGCGCGACGGCGAGACGCGCCGACCCGGCCGCACCCCCGGCGCGACGGTCGTGCTCGTCGGCGCCGAGCCGGTCCTCTACCTCGACCGCGGCGGCAGAGCGCTGCTCGTGCTCGTCGACCACGACGACCCGCGCGTCCCCGCCGCGCTGACCGCGCTCGCCGACCACGCGCGCGCCGGGCGGCTCAGACGGATCGCGCTGGAGAAGGTCGACGGCGAGCCCGTGATGGGGACCCGCTGGGAGGCCGCGCTCGCCGACGTCGGCTTCCGCGCCGGCCCGCGCAGACTGACGCTCAGCGCCTGACCCCGTAACATCGCGTCGATGGACGACGGCGTCAGCTTCACCCGCCTCGATCCCGACACGGGCGAGCGCTTCCAGCGCCTGCGCGCCGAGCTCGGCGTGACCTCGTTCGGCCTCAACCTGATCACGCTGCAACCCGGCGAGCGCTCGCGCGTGCACGCGCACGAGCGTCAGGAGGAGGTCTACCTCGTGCTGGAGGGCGAGCTGTCGCTGACGATCGAGGGCGAGGACCACACGCTCGCCGTCGGCGACCTCGCGCGCGTCGCGCCGGCGGTGCGCCGCCAGCTCGTCAACCGCCGGCCGAGCCGGCTGCAGGTGCTCGCGCTCGGCGGCGCGAACGAGCACGACGGTCGCGACGCGCGCGCGTACGTCTCGTGGGAGTCACGGGAGCCGCGCTCGCCGGCCGACGTCCCCTTCCCGGATCCGCTCCCGATCGCATCCGCGTGAGGACGCACGCGTGGGGGCGTCGGCCCTCCGGGGCGTGCGCGCCGGCGCGCGTGGGCCGCGACGCGGCTGCGGTCGTACCCTGAGGGAGATGCCCGAAGGGGACACCATCCTGCGCGCCGCCAACCGCATCCGCCCGGTGCTTGCCGGGGTCGTGCCGGACGCGATCGCGACGCCCCAGCCGCGCCACCAGCGCGACCGCTGGCCCGAGCGACTGCGCGACCGGCGCGTCGTCAGCGTCGACCCCTACGGCAAGCACCTCTTCCTGCGCTTCGAGGGCGACTTGACGCTCCATTCGCACCTGCGCATGACGGGCGCCTGGGCGGTCTATCCGCACGGCGCCCGCTGGCGCCGCTCGCCGCGCCGCGCCTGGCTCGTGCTGCGCGCCGGCGACCACGAGGTGGTCGAGTTCGACGGCCCACTGCTGGAGCTGATGACCGAGTCGCGCACGCGCTTCGACCTGCGCCTGGCGGCGCTCGGCCCGGACCTGCTCGCGCCCGAGCTCGACCGCGAGCGCTTCCTGCGACGGCTGCGCGAGGACGACCCGACGCGCGGGATCGGCGACGCCGTGCTCGATCAGCGGATCGTCGCCGGGATCGGCAACATCTGGAAGGCGGAGGGCTGCTGGGGCGCGCGGATCAGCCCCTGGCGCCGGACCGGCGACGTGAGCGACGCCGAGGCGCTCGCGATCATCGAGAACGCGCGGCCGCGGATGCTCGCCGCGGCCGCCAGCTCGCGCAGAGAGCTGAGCGACCGGCACGTCTACAGACGCACCGGGATGCCGTGCCCGCGCTGCGGCGAGCGGATCAGCGCACGCGGTCAGGGCGACGACAACCGCACGACCTACTGGTGTCCCGGATGTCAGCGGTGAAGCGCGTCGGACACAAGGGCGCCGACCTGCTCGTGCGCGGCAACACCCGCGAGAGCTTCGACGCGGCGCTCGCCGCCGGCATCGACATGATCGAGTTCGACGTGCTGCCGACGCTCGGCCCCAACGGCAGACCCGACGCCGAGCGCGGCGAGCTGATGCTGGCGCACGACTACGGCGAGGTCGCCGGCCACGTCCCGCTGACGCTCGCGGAGGGACTGGAGCACCTCGCCTCGCCGCCGTTCGCCGGGATCGAGTTCGACGTCGACCTGAAGATCCCCGGCTACGAGCGGCGCGTCGTCGAGGCGCTGCGGGCGCACGGGCTGATCGAGCGCACGCTGATCTCGACCACGTACCCGTCGAGCCTCGGGCTGATCCGCGCGCTCGAGCCGCGGCTGCGGCTCGGCTGGTCGGTGCCGCGGGCGCGGCGCGACTACACGCAGTCGCTCGTCTCGCTCGCGCCGGCGCTCGCGATCCTCGAGCTGATGCGCCGCACGCTGCCGACGCGCGCCGCCTCGGCCGTGCGCGCCGGCCGCTGCGACGCGCTGATGGTGCACTACCGGCTGGTCACGCCGAAGCTCGTCCGCACGCTGCGCGAGGCGGGCGGCGAGCTGTACGTCTGGACGGTCGACGACGCGCGCCGCATCCGCGCGCTCGAACGGATCGGGGTGACGGGCGTGATCACGAACGACCCCCGCCTCTTCACGCCCGCGACCAGCTGACGGCGCGCGCGGCGCGTAGGTGCGCGAGATTCGTCTGTGATGGATCCCGTGGACCGTCGTAGTGAGGGTGTGAACGCCACCGCCACCGCCATGCCGGCGACGCCGGCAGCCGACGCGGCGTCGAGCTGGGAGCGCTTCGAGGCGCTCTACCGCTCCAGCCGCGACGACGTCTACGCCTACGTCGCGACGCTGCTGCGGGACGCGGCGGCGGCCGAGGACGTGACCGCGCTCGCGTTCGAGCGCGCCTACCGCCGGCGCCGCTCGTTCGACCGCCACCGCGGCGACGAGCGGGCGTGGCTGTTCGGCATCGCCCGCAACGCGGCGCTCGACGAGCTGCGCCGGCGCCGGCGTCACGCGACGCTCGTGCACGACCCCGCCAGCGAGGACCGTGACCTCGCCCTCGCCGCGAGCGAGGACGCGGCCGACGCGATCCTGCGCCGCAGCACCGTCCGCGCCGCGCTCGACGCGCTCGACGCACGCGAGCGCGAGCTGGTCGCCCTGAAGTTCCACGCCGGCCTCTCGAACGCGGAGATCGCGCGCGTGCTCGGCGTCAGCGAGTCGAACGCCGGCACGCTCCTGCACCGCACGATCACGAAGCTGAGGAAGGCCTGTCATGAGCCGTCGTGAGCCCCCCGCCGGTCCGGTCGAGCACGACCCGGAGGAGCTGGCGCGCCTCGCGACGCTAGTCGCGCACGAGCGTCCCCGGCCGCGCGCGGCGTTCACCGAGGCGCTCGACGAGCTGGTCGCGACGCGCTTCGCCGCACCGCCGCGGGCCGCGCGCCCCGCGCGCCGTTCCCGGTGGCGTCGCCCGCTGGTCCCGGCGCTCGCGGCGGTCGCCGCCGCGCTGCTCGTGGGCGTCGTGATCGCGATCGGCTCCGGCGGCGGGTCGCACGCCGGGCACCCGGTCGGCGCGCAGTCGGCGATTGGGGTGGCGACGGAGCCGGCTCCGGCCCCGCTGAGCAGCGCCGCGAGCGGGAGCGCGGCGACGCCGAGAGCCGCGGCCGGCGGCGGCGCAGCCGGCGGCGCGGCGAGCAGCGGCAGCGCCTCTTCCCCCTCGACGACGCTCGCGCCGGCCTCGCCGCGCAGAGTGGAGCAGTCCTCCCAGCTGACCCTCGGGACGCCCGCCGCCCACGTTGGCGACATCGCCCAGGGCGTCCTCGGCGTCGTCGGCCGCCTCGACGGGATCGTCGACCAGTCCTCGATCGCCAGCAGCGGCCCGGGCGCGAGCGCGCAGTTCGCGCTGCGCTTCCCCTCCGCCCAGCTGGCGGCGGCGCTCGACGCGCTCTCGAGGCTGCCGCACGCCCGCGTGGTCGCCCGCGTGGACGACAGCCAGGACGTCAACCAGCCCTATGTCTCGGCGGGCCGCCGGCTCGCGACCGCGCAGGCCGAGCGCGCCGGCCTGTTGCGCGCGCTGCGCGCGGCGAGCAGCGAGGCCGACACGAACCGGCTGCAGGCGCGCATCGCGAGCGTCGACCGGACGATCGCGAGCGCCGAGCGCGACCGCCGAGCGCTCGCCCGGCGCGTCGACTACAGCCGCGTGACGTTCTCCGTGCAGTCCCAGCACCGCGGCGCCGTGGTGCCGGTGGCGGGCGGCGACCGCCTCACGCCCGGCCGCGCGCTCCACGACGCCGGCCGCGTACTGACCGTCACCGCGGGCGTCGTCGTGATCGCGGCCGCCGCGCTCGTGCCGCTCGCCGTCCTGCTCGCGCTCGCCTGGCCGGTCGCGCGCGCACTGCGCCGGCGCCGCCGCGACAGCATGCTCGACGTCGTCTGACGGAGCCGGTCTGATACTTATCTCCTGTGGCTACGAGCACCGAGGACACCGTTGCGCTGCTGGCGCGGGTGCCCACGTTCGAGGCGCTCGGCCCGGAGGAGCTGTCGCGCGTGGCCGAGGTCGCGGTGCCGCGTCGCTACGAGCCGGGCCGGGTCGTCTTTCGCGAGGGTGACGCGAGCGACACCTGCTACGTCGTGCGCAGCGGGCACGTGCGCGTGATCCGCGAGCATGCCGACGGCCGCACGATCA
>JAATFK010000571.1 GCA_015655225.1 Solirubrobacterales bacterium
AGCAGGACGTCGCGCGGGTGCTCGGCTACGCGCGCGCCAGCGGCGTCCCCGTCACCTTCCGCGGCGGCGGCACGAGCCTCAGCGGGCAGGGGCAGACGGACGGGATCCTGGTCGACGTCCGCACCCACTGGTCCGGCGTTCACGTCGAGGACGACGGGCGTCGCGCGCGCCTGCGCGCCGGCACGCTGCTGGGCCACGCCAACCGCGTGCTGAGCCGCCATGGCGTCGCGCTCGGCCCAGATCCCGCCAGCAGGGAGATCGCCACGATCGGCGGCGTGATCGCCAACAACTCCGGCGGGATGCGCTGCGGGACGACCTGGGACTCCTACTCGACGGTCGAGTCGCTGACGCTCGTCCTGCCGTCGGGGACGGTGATCGACACCGCCGCGCCGGACGCCGAGGCGCGCTTCGCGGCGGCCGAGCCGGCGCTCGCCGACGGGCTGCTCGCGCTGCGCGACGAACTGCTCGCCGACGCCGAGCTGGCCGAACGCGTGCGGCGCAAGTTCGCGATCAAGAACACGACCGGGTACCGCCTCTGCGCGCTGCTCGACGCGAGCACGCCGTTGGAGATCTTCCGCCGGCTCGTCGTCGGCTCCGAGGGGACGCTTGCGTTCGTCGCCGAGGCGGTCCTCGCGACGCGGCCGGAGCCGGCCCGCACCGCCGTCGCGTGGCTGCACTTCAGCTCGATCGACGCGGCCGTCGAGCCGGTCGGGGAGCTGGTCGAGGCGGGCGCTCGCGCGGTCGAGCTGATGGTCGCGCCGGCGCTGATCGCGGCCGGCTGGGGCATGCCCGGCACGCCGCCGCACTGGAGAGAGCTGCCACCCGAGTCGGCCGCGCTGCTGGTCGAGCTCGGCGGTGCCGACGACGACGAGCTGCGCCTCCACGAGCACGCCGCGCTGCGGATCCTAGAGCGCTACCCGCAGCTGCGGCCGCCGTCGTTCACGCGCGACGCGGAGGAGATCGAACTGGCGTGGACCGTCCGCGAGGGGCTGTTCGGCCTCGTCGGACGGCTGCGGCTGCCCGGCACCGCGCTGATCGTGGAGGACGTCTGCGTCCCGCCCGAGCGGATCGGCGAGTGCGCGACGCGGCTGCAGGCGCTGCTCGGCGAGCACGGGTTCCTCGTCGGCGTCGCCGGGCACGCGTCGGCCGGCAACCTCCACTTCCAGCTGACGCCCGACCTCGCCAAGCCGGAGGACCGGGACCGCTACGAGGCGTTCATGGAGCAGCTCGTCGCCCTGATCGTCGACGAGTTCGACGGCTCGCTGAAGGCCGAGCACGGGACCGGCCGCAACGTCGCGCCCTACGTCGAGCGGGAGTGGGGCGCGAAGGCGACCGAGATGATGTGGCGGATCAAGCGGCTCGCCGACCCCGACGGCGTCCTCAACCCGGGCGTCGTGCTGAACCGCGACCCCGGCGTCCACCTGCGGGACCTGAAGACGCAGCCGCCGGTCGAGGCGCCGGTCACGAGCTGCGTGGAGTGCGGGTTCTGCGAGCCCGTCTGCCCGAGCCGCAACGTGACCACGACGCCGCGCCAGCGGATCGTCCTGCGCCGCGAGCTGGCGCGCCAGCCGGCCGGCTCCCCCGTCGCGAACGCGCTGCTCGCCGACTTCGAGCACGACGTGATCGACACCTGCGCGGTCGACGGCTCGTGCGCCCCCGCCTGCCCGATCGGGATCGACACCGGCGCGCTCGTGAAGGGGCTGCGGGAGGCCGGGGTCGGCGAGCGGGAGGCGGAGGTGGCGGACGCGGTCGCGCGGCGCTACGGCGCGGCCGAGCGGGCCGCGCGCGGCGGATTGCGGGCGGCCGCGGCGGCGCGAGCGCTGGGTGCGTCGGGCGTGGGGGCGGCGGACGCGATCGCGGGGGCGCTGCGGGCGCGCACGCGGGTCGGGTCGGCCTTGGTGCCGGCTCTGCCGGCCTCACTGCCCGGGCCCGCGCCAGCGGCCCTGCCGGAGACGATCAGCGCGGGGGCGGCGGCGGTCTACCTGCCGTCGTGCCTGAACCGGGTGTTCGGGCCGGGCTCCGGGTCCGGGGCCGACGGTCAGACCCTGCCGGAAGCACTCGTCGCCGTGAGCGCACGGGCGGGGCTGCCGCTGTGGATCCCGGCCGACGCCGCCGGCCACTGCTGCGGGACGCCGTGGGCGTCGAAGGGCTACCGCGGCGGCCACGAGCGGATGGCGCGGGCGACGGCGGCGGCGCTGTGGCGCTGGAGCGACGGCGGACGGCTGCCGGTCGTGATCGACGCCAGCTCCTGCGCGCAGGGGCTGCTGACCGAGGCCGCCGACGCGCTGGAGGACGACGAGGCACGCGCCCGGTTCCGCGAGATCGAGGTGCTCGACGCGGTCGTCTGGGCGCACGACCGCCTGCTGCCACGGCTGACGGTCGCGCACCCGGTCGGCGCGGTCGCGCTGCACCCGACCTGCTCGGCGCGGCAGACCGGCGTCGCCGGGAAGCTCGAGGCGCTGCTCGGCGCGCTCGCCGACGAGGTCGTCGTGCCGGAGGGGACGACCTGCTGCGGGATGGCAGGGGACCGCGGGCTGCTGCACCCCGAGCTGCCAGCCTCGGCGCTGCGCGACGTGGCCGCGACGCTCGCCGCCGACCCCCGCCCGCTCGACGCGTGCGTCTCCAGCAACCGCACCTGCGAGCTGGCGCTGGGACAGGCGACCGGCCGCCCGTACACGTCGTTCGTGTTCCTGCTGGAGGAGGCGACGCGGGGGTAGGCGCGTCCCGCCGTTTTCCCGTGCGCCCCTCGCGGGTACGTCTCCTCCCGTCCAGGAGGAGGAGACAAGACGATGAGCAGTGACGTCCAGACAGGGACGATCAAGACCGACATTCCGGCGCGGCTCGACCGGCTGCCGTGGTCGCGGTGGCATTGGACGATCCTGATCGGGCTGGGGACGGTCTGGATCCTCGACGGGCTCGAGGTGACGATCGTCGGCAACGTCGCCGGTCGCATCGGCGAGAAGGGCAGCGGGCTCGACATCTCGGCGAGCAGCATCTCCGGCTTCGGCGCGACCGACTACGTCCTCGGCGCCTGCTTCGGCGCCCTCTTTTTCGGCTGGCTGACCG
>JAATFK010000463.1 GCA_015655225.1 Solirubrobacterales bacterium
ATCGCGAACGTCGTGACCGGCTTCTTCGGCGGCCAGCCCGGCTGCGCGATGATCGGCCAGTCGCTTCTGTGCGTCGACAGCGGCGGTCGCGGTCGCCTCTCGACGCTCGCGGCCGGCGGCTGGCTGCTCGCCCTCGTGGTGCTCCTGCACCCGGTCATGAAGGTGATGCCCCTGGCCGCCCTCGTCGCCACGATGGTCGTGGTCGCCGCCACCACCTTCGACTGGCGCAGCATCTCGCCGGCGCGCCTGCGCGCATGGCCCTGGACCGAGACCGCCGTGATGGTCGTCACGACCGCCGTCGTCGTCGCGACCGGCAACCTCGCGATCGGCGTCGTCGCCGGCAGCGTCCTCGCCGGCGGCCTCTTCATCCGCGAGCTGGTCCGCTCGGTGCACGTGACGGTCGACGTCAGCGAGGACGGCGCCTCGCGCCTGCACGACGTCCACGGCGCCCTCTTCTTCGCCTCGACCGGCCGCCTGATCGACGCGATCCAGACGGAGATCGGCGACGCCCGCCACGTCCGCGTCGACCTCTCCGGCTCGCGCGTCTGGGACGCCTCGGCGGTGCTCGCGCTCGACGAGCTGGTCGAGCGCTCACGCGAGCGCGGCGTCGAGGTCGAGATCGTCGGCCGCGGCGAGGACGGCCACCGCTTCGCCGAGCGCGTCGCCGGGCGGGCGGCGCGGCCGGCGGCCGAGCCGGAGCCGCGGGCCGCCGAGCCGCCCGCCGCCTAGCCCGCCAGCTCCTCCGGCACGAGCGTGACGGTGCGCTCGTCGCCGTCGCGCAGCACGAGCGCCTCCAGCGGCCGCCCGATCCGCTCCCCGACCATCAGCCGCTGCAGGTCGGTCGCGTCCTCGAGCGGGACGCCGTCGACCGCCAGCAGCAGGTCGCCGGCGCGCAGGTCGGCGCGCGCGGCGCCGCCGCCCTCGACCACCTGCACGACCTCGATCGCGCGGCGGCGATCGAGCCGGGCGGCGACCGCCGGCGGGAGCGGGCGCGGCGCGACGGCGACGCCGAGCTGCGCCCGGCGCACGCGGCCGTCGCGCATCAGCGCCGCGACGATCGCGCGCGTCGCCGCGTTGATCGGCACCGCCAGCCCGAGCCCGAAGCCGGCGAGCGCGGTGTTGATCCCGACGACGCGCCGCGCGCTGTCCACGAGCGCGCCGCCGGAGTTGCCGGGGTTGAGCGCGGCGTCGGTCTGGATCACGTTCTCGACCAGCCGCTGCGGGCCGCCGCGCCGGCCCATCGGGAGCGAGCGGCCGAGGCCGCTCACGACGCCGGCGGTGACGGAGCTGGAGAAGCCCTGCGGGTTGCCGATCGCGACGACCAGCTGGCCGACGCGCAGCTCCTCCGCGTCGCCCAGCAGCGCTGGTTCGAGGTCGCCGGCGTCGGCGCGCAGCACGGCGAGGTCCGACAGCCGGTCGGCGCCGACGACGGCGACGCGCGTCTCGCGTCCGTCGCCGAAGCTGGCCTCGCCCTCGCGCGCGCCCTCGACGACGTGCGCCGAGGTCAGCAGGTAGCCGTCGGGCGCGATCACGACCGCGCTGCCGGCGCCGCGCGCCTCCCCGCGCCGCGTGCGCCGCGTGACCTGGAGGTTGGCGACGCTCGCGGCCAGCCCCTCCGCGACGTCGACGACGATGCGGGAGTAGGCGTCGAGGGGGGACTCGGTGGTGGCCGTCGTGGACATGGGGACTCCCTTCGTTCGTTCAGCCCGCGGTCGCGCTCACGCGAAGCGGACCGTCAGCCGTCTCGGCTCGGCGCCGCGCAGCACGTCGACCGTCAGCGCTCTGTCGGCGCCGCGCACGGCGCGGTCGAGGTCGCCGATGCTGCGCACCGGGGTGTCGTCGAGCGCGACGATCAGGTCGCCGCGGACGATCCCGCCAGCGTCGGCGGGGCTCTCGCCCTTCACGCGCAGGACGAGGATCCCCGGATCTGCCGCGAGGCCGACCGCCCGCCGCATGCGCGCGGCGACCGCCGAGGGGGCGACCGCGACGCCGAGTCGCGGGGCAAGGCGCTCGTCCGGCTCGAAGAACGCGAGCCACGCCGGCACGTGCGCGGCAAGCGCCTCGCGGGCGGCCTCGGGCAGCGCCGCGACGAGGCGCTCGGAGCGCGCGTCGTAGGTCGGCTGCGCGCCCGTCACGAGGGCGAGGCCGCGCTCGGTCAGCGTCACCGTGACGTTGCGGCGGTTCTCGGGGTCACGCTCGCGCGTGATGACGCCGGCGTGCTCCAGGCGCCCGAGGCGGACGCTCATCGTGCCCGAGGTGCGGCGGACCCGCGCGACCAGCTCGCGCTGGTTGAGCGTGTGGTCGGTTGCCCGCTCGAGCGCGGCGAGCACCAGGTAGCTGGCGCGGGAGAGGCGGTGCTCGGCGAGCGCCTCCTCCAGCTCGGCCTCCAGATGGGCGGCGACGCCGATCGTGGCGTCGAGCAGCTCGTTGGGGTGGAAATCCTTGGACATCTCGCTTCTCCTCAATCGCTTCGGTCGAAGCAATGTAGCGAAGGCGGGCAAGCGCCTCGCGGCGAACCGCCTAGGATCAAGGCGATGACTCCGCCGCCGGCGCCCGGCTACCCCCGCAACGCCGTCCCGGTCGACCACGTCGAACGGGTCCCGCGCCGGATCCGCGCGCTGCTGGGTGACGCCGTCGTGCTCGACACGACCGCCGCGCGCTACGTCTGGGAGTGGCCCGGCTACCCGCAGTTCTACGTCCCACTCGCGGACGTCGCCCCCGGCGTCCTGCTCGACGAGCACCACGAGGAGCCGACCTCGCGCGGGGTCGCGCGCCGCCACGGGCTGCGGGCCGGCGGCCACGAGCATCCCGGCGCGGCGAGCGTCTACGCCGACTCGCCGATCGAGGGGATCGCCTCCACGGTCCGCTTCGAGTGGAGCGCGCTCGACCACTGGCTGGAGGAGGACGAGGAGGTCTTCGTCCACCCCCGCAGCCCCTACACGCGGGTCGACGCGCTGCGCTCGACGCGCCACGTGCGGGTCGAGCGCGACGGCGTCCTGCTGGCCGACTCCTCAGCGCCGGTGATGGTCTTCGAGACCGGCCTGCCGACGCGCTACTACCTCGATCGCGGGGCGGTCGACCTCGAGCGCCTGGTCGCGAGCGACACCGCCACCGCGTGTCCGTACAAGGGGAGGACGAGCGGCTGGTGGTCGGTGCGCACCGGCAACGCGCTCCACCCCGACCTCGCCTGGTCCTACGCCTTCCCGACGCGCGAGCTGCTGCCGATCGCGGGGCTGATCGCCTTCTACGACGAGCACGTCGACGTCACGCTCGACGGGGTCCGCGTGCCGCGACCCCGTACGCACTTCTCCTAGCCGGCGGAGCCGGCGCTCGCTCTGCCTCTCAGCGGCCGCGTGCGCAGGACCTCGCGCGCGGACTCTCTCCAGAACGGCCCGGCGACCAGCAGCAGCCCGCCGAGCGCGATCGTGCCGACCGCCGCGTCGACGCTCGTGCGCCCGTCCTTCGCCCAGTAGACGTCGGAGAGGTCGAGCAGCAGCGCCAGCTCGTCGACGATCAGCGCGGCGCCGGCGCCGTACGCGGTCGCGACCGTCGGGTGTCTGCGGCGCCGCTCGTCGCCGTGCACGCCGATCCCGCCGACCGCCGCGAGCGTGAGGATGCCGAGGTTGTAGTGGTGCAGGTGGCGGCCGCCGATCACGATCCCGCCCGAGCCGCCGCTGCCTCTGTCGCGCCGGCGCAGCAGGTGCGTCACGACCCGCGCGCCGCCGAACGTGAGGCCGAACGCCGTCCAGGACCGCAGCAGCGCCCGCTCCGAGCTGCCGGTCTGCTCCTCGTAGACCTGCCGCAGGCGGGAGCGGAGGTTGCCCGCCGGCGCGCCGGGGTCGCCCTGCGCCGTGCTGTCGTCGTCGTCGGTCATCCCCGCACCGTAGCGCCGCGGCCGCCCCGGCCGCCGTCAGGCGTCGGCGCCGACCGGCCGCTGCACGTCGTTGCGCGCCACCGCCGTGTACGCGACGAGCAGCACGAAGACGACCAGTGCGAGCCCGCTGACGGTCCCGTCGCCGAGGTTCAGCCCGGTCTGCGCGTGCGGCTTGCTGAACCAGTCGGCGAACGAGGCGCCGAGCGGCCGCGTCAGCACGTAGGCGGCCCAGAAGCCGACGATCGGGCTCAAGCCCAGGCGCCACCAGCCGAGCGCCGGGAGGCACATCAGCGCGGCGAAGAGGACGGCCGAGTCGAAGAAGCCGAGGTGGAGGTTCGTCGCGGTCAGGTCGCCGGCGGCGGTGCCGAGCGCGAACGTCGCGAGGACCGCCGCCCAGTAGTACGTCTCACGCCGGCGGGTCGTGATGCTGTGGATCGAGAGCGTCCCCTCGCTGCGGTGCCAGCGCCAGAAGATGACCCCGACGACGAGCGCGAACAGCGGCGTCGTGACGGCGTAGGAGAGGCCGGCGCCGTCGTGGATCCCGTCGGCCGCCATCGTTCCGAAGACGGCGACCATCATCACCGCGAACCAGTAGACCGGCGCCCGGTACTCACGCGCGCGCAGCTGGAGCCGCAGCGCCACGACGATCCCGACGAGCCCGATCAGGGCGGCGAGCGGGACGCTCTCGTTGCCGAGGAAGTCGGACATCGCCTCGCCCATCCCCGTGGTCAGCAGCTTCAGCACCCAGAACATCAGGGTGATCTCGGGGACCTTCGGGGCGAAGCGGACGGCGGTCATCCGCCATCACGATGGCAGCGGCGCCTGTATGGAACCTGACTGCGGGCGGCACGCCGCCCGGGTGCGTCAGGCGGTTGCGAGCGACGCCATGTCGATCACGAAGCGGTACTTCACGTCGCCCTTGAGCATCCGCTCCCACGCCTCGTTGATCTCCTGGATCGGGATCACCTCGATCTCCGAGCCGATCCCGTGCTCGGCGCAGAAGTCGAGCATCTCCTGCGTCTCGCGGATGCCGCCGATGCTCGACCCGGCGATGCTCCGCCGCTGCAGGATCAGGTTGAAGACGGCGGG
>JAATFK010000159.1 GCA_015655225.1 Solirubrobacterales bacterium
CGCCGCCGGGGTGGCCGCTCTCGGCTGCTCCGGCGCGGGCGCGGCCGCTCTCGGCTGCGCCGCGGCGGCGGCCTGCGTCGGCGCGGGCGCCGCCGGGGCGGGCGGCTGCGCCGCCTGCTGGGCGGCGGCCTGCTGCTGGGCGGCGGCCGTGGCGGCCTCGGCCTCGCGTCTGGCCTGGGCCTCGGCCTCGCGTCTGGCGGCCTCGGCGGCGTCGCGTCTGGCCTGCTCCTCGGCCTCGCGGCGGGCGCGCTCCTCGGCCTCGCGGCGGGCCTTCTCCTCAGCCTCCAGGCGCGCGCGCTCCTCCTCGGCGCGGAAGGCCTGGTTGCCCTCCTGCACGACGCTGGCGATCGCCTTCGTGATGATCGCGCAGGAGCGGATCGCGTCGTCGTTGCCCGGGATCACGTAGTCGATCCCGTCCGGGTCGCAGTTGGTGTCGACGAGCCCGATGATCGGGATCCGCAGGCGCTGCGCCTCGGCGACCGCGATCACCTCGGTTCTGAGGTCGACGATGAACATCGCGTCCGGCGTGCGGGACATGTTTCTGACGCCGCCGAGGTTCGCCTGGAGCTTCGCGAGGTCGGCCTGGGCCGCCATCCGCTCACGCGTCGGCAGCAGCTGGAGCTGGCCCTCGCGGTCGTAGCGCTCGAGGTCGTGCAGGCGCTGGATGCGGCGCGCCATCGTCTGGTAGTTCGTCAGCAGGCCGCCGAGCCAGCGGTGGTTGACGTACGGCATGCCGGCCGCCTCGGCCGCGTCCTTGATCGCGTCGCGGGCCTGCTTCTTGGTCCCGACGAACAGGACCGTGCCGCCGCGGTGGCCGATCGCGGCCGCGACGTCCTGGGCCTCTCTCAGCAGCACCTGCGTCTTGAGCAGGTCGATGATGTAGATCCCGGCGCGCTCGCCGTGGATGAAGCGGCGCATCTTCGGGTTCCACCGGCGCGTCTGGTGGCCGAAGTGGACGCCGGCCTCGAGCAGCTCCTTGATGCCGACCTCGGCATCGGCTCTGCTGAGGACCGGTCTCGGGGGCGCGACGGGAGCCGCCGGCTCGGCCGGGGCCTCGGCGGTCGCGGTGGCCGCCGGTGCGTCGGCGACGGGCGTGGCCGGAGTCGCGGCGGGCGCGGCGGGGGCCGGCGTGGCGGCCGGAGTCGGCGTGGCCTCGGCGACCGGCGCGGCGGGCGTGGCAGGTGCTGCGGCGCTCGTCTCGGCGCCGTCGCCGACAGTGGTGTCAGCCATGGTGGTGCTCCCTTGTGTGGTGGAGATACGGTCCGGTCGGAGGCGTCGCGTTCCCGGCGCAGGATGCGCCGAGCAGGGTCGCGGGCCCGGATCGACCGGGATAGGGGACGTCAGAAGCTCTCAGTCTACGCGACCGGGGCTGCTTCAGGCGGGCTCGCCGTCCGCCTGCGCGACGAGCCGCGCGAGGACCGCGGCGAGGTCGTCCGGCAGCGGCGAGGCGAGGTCGATCTGCTCGCCCGTGACGGGGTGCGCGAAGGCGAGCCGCGCGGCGTGGAGGAACTGCCGCTGCAACCCCAGCAGCCCGGGCGTCCCGTACTCCGGATCGCCAGCGACGGGATGCCCGATCGCCTCCATGTGCACGCGGATCTGGTGGGTGCGGCCGGTGTCGAGCACGACCCGCAGCAGCGCGGTGTCGGGCAGCGCGCGCTCGAGCGTGAAGTGGGTGCGGGCGTCGCGCGGCTCGTCGGTGTCGGTCGACATCTTCGTGCGGACGCGGCGGTCGCGGCCGATCGGCGCCTCGATCGTCCCGGTCCGCGCCGGCGGCAGGCCCTCGACCAGCGCGAGGTACTCCCGCCGCACGTCGCGCGAGCCGATCAGGTCCTTCAGCTCGCGGTGCGCCCGCTCGGTCTTCGCGACCGCCAGCAGCCCCGAGGTGTCGCGGTCGAGGCGGTGGACGATCCCGGCGCGCGCCGGGTCCTCCCCACCGACGGCGCGGCCCGCGAGCGCCTGCGCGAGCGTTCCCTCGCGATGACCCCGCGCGGGATGGACGACGACGCCGGCGGGCTTGTCGACGACCAGCAGGTCGGGGTCCTCGTAGACGACGGTGAACTCCGCGTCGCCGCTCGGCGTCTCGGTCGAGGCCGGCTCGGGCGCGACCGCGATCCGCTCCCCCTCAGCCACTCTGTGGCGCTTCGGCAGGACCGCGCCGTCGACCGTGACGAGGCCGGCGTCGAGCAGCCGCTGCGCGCGGGCGCGGGAGCCGAGCGGCTCCGCCAGGAACTGGTCGAGCCGCTCGCCCGAGGCGTCCGCCGGAACCTCGATCTCAAGCAGTGCGGCCACCCCGCTCCAGGACGAGCACGAGGATCACGACGCCGAACGTGATCGCGGTGTCGGCGACGTTGAAGGAGGGGAAGTGCGGGAAGGTGATGAAGTCGGTCACGTAGCCCTGGCGCACTCGGTCGAGCAGGTTGCCGAGCGCGCCGCCGAGCAGCAGGCCGGTCGGCAGCCACAGCAGCGGCCGGCTCGGGTTGCGCACGAAGTAGCCGAGCAGCGCCGCGAGCGCCAGCAGCGTGACGACGATCACCGGCGCGCCGCCGTTGCCGAGGAAGTTGAACGCGACGCCCTTGTTCTGGGCGTGGAGGAACTTGACGACGCCGGGGATGACGGTCCGCTGCTCCCCGACCGCGAGGGAGTGGTTGACGAGCGCCTTCGTCAGCTGGTCGAGCGCGATCACGATCAGCAGCACGACGAGCGCGCGCGCCCAGCTGGTCGTGACCGTCCGCGTCCGCGAGGCCTCCACCGCGCCCATCAGCCGCTGATCACCGAGACGACGACCTGCCAGACGATGATCAGCGCGAAGGTGGCGACCATCGGGCTGAGGTCGAAGGCGCCCATCGACGGCAGGATCCGGCGGAAGACGGCGAGGTAGGGCTCGACGACCTGTCTGAGGAAGTCGATCACCGCGTTCGACCAGCGCGCGTAGGGGATCCGGATGCCGGCGGAGAACATGATCGAGACGATCACGTAGGCGAAGATCAGGATCAGGTAGACCTCGAACACCGCGCCGACGTAGTCGGCGACGTGCTGCCGGGTGGAGGTGGCGATCACGAGCGTGTTCATCTTCTGCCGCCTCCGTCGAGGACGGCGTCGAGCGCGGCGGCGAACGCGGCTCGCAGGCCGCCTTCCTCCAGCGCGGCGAGGCCGCGCGCGGTCGAGCCGCCCGGCGAGGTGACCTCGCGGCGGACGCCGAGCGTGTCGTAGTCGCGCGCCGCCAGCAGGGCGGCGGTCCCGGCGAGCGTCTCGCCGGCCAGCTCGGCCGCTCTCGCGGCGGGCAGGCCGCGGCGCACGGCCGCGTCGACCTGCGCCTCGACCAGCAGGGCGACGTAGGCGGGGCCGACGCCCATGATGCCGGTCGCCACGTCGAGCAGCTTCTCGTCGATCCGGACGACCTGGCCGAGCCGCGCGAAGAGCGCCTCGACGCGGTGCTCCAGGTCGCGGTCGACGTTCGTCCCGACCGCCATGCAGACGATCCCCCGCCGCACCTCGACGGGCGTGTTCGGCATCAGCCGGAAGACCGGCGTGTCGGGGTAGGCGGCCTGCAACGCGCTGAGCGGCACCGCCCCGAGGACCGACGCGACGGCCTTCGCGCGACCGGCCAGCTCGGCCGCGACGGCCTCCAGCTGCGCCGGCTTGTGACAGAGGACGACGAGGTCCGTCTCCTCCGCGAGCGCGACGTTCGAGTCGGCGACGTCGCCGCCCAGCTCGTCGACCAGCGCCTCCGCGCGGCCCGAGCCGGAGTCGGTGCAGAGCACCGGCTCACCCCACCCGCGCGCAATGGCGCGGGCCATGTTTCCCGATCCGATCAGTCCGACGCGCATGGGCCGGAAGCGTATCGGGAGCGGCGGGAAACGCTCCCGCGCCGCGATCAGGACTGGTTGAAGAAGCCTCTCTCGAGCAGGCGCGCGCGCTCCTCGGCGGAGACCTCGACGTTGCGCGGCGTGAGCAGGAAGACCTTGTCGGCGATCCGCTGCATGCCGCCGTCGAGCGCGTAGGTGAGCCCGCTGGAGAAGTCGATCAGGCGCTTCGACAGGTCGGTGTCGGAGCTCTGCAGGTTCAGGATCACGGGGATCGCGTCCTTGAACTTGTCCGCCACGTCCTGGGCGTCGTTGAAGGACTTGGGAATGACGAGATGCACGCGGACCTCCCCGCTGCGACCGTTGCGTGGACCGGCGACGCCACTCCCACCGACCGGCCGCAGGACGCTCGTGCGCCGTTCGGTCGCGGCGTCGTCGGCGAAGATGTCGTCGATCTCGTCGCGGCGTCGGCGGCTCGAGCTCAAGCGCCGGACGTTCGGACGTTCGCGGTAGCGGTCCTCCAGCTCGGCCTCGGGCTCGGGTGCGTAGCGCTGCTGGGGCTGGGGTTCGGGCTCGTCGTCGTCGTAGTCGTGCTCGACGGCGAGGCCGAAGTAGACGAGTGAGCGGTGCCAGGTGTCGCGGAATGCCATGACGGTGGGTCTTTCGTCCGGCGCAGGAGAATCCCTGCACCGTCTCGACATTATGCGCCTCTGCGGCGGACGGTCGGGCGCCGGGTGGCGCTGGCGCGTCGGCGGTGTGGGTTCTAGGCGAAGAGGACGGAGCCGAGCCGGACGATCGTCGCGCCCTCCTCGACGGCCACCTCGAAGTCCTGCGTCGTCCCCATCGAGAGCGTGTCGAGCCCGTGCTGCTCGGCCAGCTCGCGCAGGGCCGCGAAGTGGCGCCGGCTGTCCTGCGGATCCGAGGCGAACGGGGGCATCGTCATCAGGCCGCGGATCGGGATCGGGGCGCGCTCGATGAAGGCGCCGAGGTCGGCCGGGTCGATCCCGTCCTTCGACGCCTCGCCGGCGACGTTGACCTCGACCAGCCCCGCGAGGCCGGGACGCGCGTGTCGTTCCAGTTGCGCGAGCGCCGAGTCGGAGGCGAGCGAGTGGATCAGCCGGACGTGCGGGGCGATCTGCTTCACCTTGCGACTCTGGAGCTGGCCGATGAAGTCCCAGGTGAAGCCGCTCCCCTCCCACGCCGCCGCCTTCGCCTCCAGCTCCTGCGCGCGGTTCTCGCCCAGCAGCGTGAGGCCGGCCTCGGCGAGCGCGCCGATCGCCTCCAGCGGGACGTACTTGACCGCCGCCAGCAGCTCGACGTTCTCCGGCGCGCGGCCGGCGAGGCCGGCGGCGATCGCGATCCGCTCGCGCACGTCGGCGAGGTTCGCGCGGACGCGCTCGGCGGTGATGCCCTCGATCAGGCGCGCCATGCGACGCCCGCCTGCCGACCGGTGACTCCCGCCTCGCGGCGGTGAGAGAAGAAGAGCGAGGGGTCGCCGCAGACGGTGCAGAGGCCGACGTCGTGGACCTCGCCGACGCCGGCGGCCTGGAGCTCGGCTCTCGCGATCGCCTTCAGGTCGATCCGCCGGCCGTCGCGGACGGCGTCACCGTGGGCCTTGAACGCGTCGCGCACCTCGTCGCCGACCTCGTAGCAGCAGCCGCCGACGCCGGGGCCGATCGCGGCGTCTACGTGGGTGGCGCCCAGCTCGCGGACCGCCGCGACGCCCTCCGCGAGGATCCCTGCGGAGAGGCCGCGCCAGCCGGCGTGCACCATCGCGACCGCGCCGTCGCCGATCAGCGCTACGGGTAAGCAGTCGGCGGCCAGCACGAGCGGCGCGACGTTTCGGAGCGCGGTGGCCTGGCCGTCGGCGTCGGGTGGCGGGGCTTTGGGATCCGGCTCCGCCGTCACCCGGGCGACGGTCGCGCCGTGGACCTGGCGGCCGTGGGCGACGATGGCGGCAGAGCCGATCGCGGCGGCGACGCGGCGACGGTTCTCGCCGACGGCGGCGGGGTCGTCGTCGGTCCAGGGACCGAGGTTGAGGGATGCGTACGGGGCTGCCGAGACGCCGCCACGGCGGGTGGTGAAGAGCGCGCGACCGCCCGGGAGCGCGATCCCGATGTGGTCGCCCTCGTGCTCGAACGGCGCGGGAAGGTCCATCCGCCGGAGGTTAGCCGGGGAAGACGTCAAAGTTGCTGCCCCTAGAGGGGAGCGATTTTGTCCTCTTCACTCCTCGGTGGCCGCCGACAGCGCGGTCCGTAGCTCGGCGTCGCGGTCGGGGGCGGCGCCGTCGAGCTTCGCGGCGAGAGCGGCGGCGAGAGCGCGGCCGACGCCGGGGCCTTGAGGGATGCCGGCGGCGAGCAGGTCGTCGCC
>JAATFK010000274.1 GCA_015655225.1 Solirubrobacterales bacterium
AGTGTCGGTCACGGACCGCTGCAACTTCCGCTGCCAGTACTGCATGCCCGCCGAGGGACTGCCGTGGCTGGAGCGCGACGGCATCCTGCGCTTCGAGGAGATCACCCGGATCGTGGCGCTGCTCGCCTCGATGGGCGTCGGCGACGTGCGCCTGACCGGCGGCGAGCCGCTCGTGCGCCGCGACTTCCCCACGCTCGTCGCGATGCTCGCCGGGATCGAGGGCGTCGAGGACCTCTCGATCACGACGAACGGGTTCCTGCTGGAGCGCGACGCGGAGGCGCTCGTGCGCGCCGGCGCGAGCCGCTTCAACATCTCGATCGACTCGCTCCAGCGCGACCGCTTCTACGAGCTGACCCGCCGCGACGCGCTCCCCCGCGTGCTCGCCGGCCTGGAGGCGCTGGCGCGCTTCCCGGAGGCGCATCCGATCAAGATCAACGCCGTCGCGCTGCGTGACTTCACCGAGCAGGAGGCGCTGCCGTTCGCCCGGCTCGCGCGCAGCCGCCCGTTCGAGATCCGCTTCATCGAGTACATGCCGCTCGACGCCGGCCACGCCTGGACGCGCGACCAGGTCCTGACCGGCGCGGAGCTGCGCGCGCTGATCCACGCGGTCTACCCGCTCGAGCCCGAGCCGCGCGAGCCGAGCGCGACCGCGCGCACCTACCGGTTCGCCGACGGCCAGGGCCGGATCGGCTTCATCAATCCCGTCTCGGAGCCGTTCTGCGGCGACTGCAACCGCATCCGCGTGACCGCCGATGGGCAGCTGCGCACCTGCCTCTTCAGCCACAACGAGACCGACCTGCTCGGTCCGCTGCGCGCTGGCGCCGACGACGACGAGCTGGAGGCGCTGATCCGCGACGCCGTCTGGCACAAGGAGCTGAAGCACCATGTCAACGACCCCGGCTTCGTGCAGCCGCGCCGCTCGATGAGCGCGATCGGGGGCTGAGCGATGAGCGCCGTCTCCGCCAGCGCCGCCGACGCGCTCAGATGGCTGCGCTCCCCGCGCCGGGTGGCGTGCGGGCTGCTGGTCGCGATCGACGGCTCCGCACCGCTCGATCCGGGCGCGGTGATGTTCGTCGACGAGGACGGCCGCATCGAGGGCTCGATCACCGGCGGCTGTGTCGAGAGCGCGGTCGCGCAGGAGGCGCTCGCGCTGCTGGAGCACGGCGGCCCGCCGGTGCTCCGCACCTACGGCTTCTCCGACGAGCTGGCCGGGACCGTCGGCCTGATGTGCGGCGGGATCGCGCACGTGTTCGTGAGCGAGCTGGCGGGCGAGGCGCGGACCGCGATGGCCGCCGCGCTGGAGGGGATCGTCGAGCAGGTCCCGCTCGCGATCGCGACCGTCCTCGACGGCCCCGCGGCCGGCGGACGGCTGACGGTCGACGCCCAGCGCGCGATCGGCACGCTCGACGGCCCCGCGCTGCTGGCGACGAACGTCGAGCGCGACGCGCGCGGCCTGATCGCCCAGGGTCGCAGCGTCCTGCGCCGCTACGGCAGCGACGGCGCGACGCTCGGCGACGAGGTCCGCGTCCAGGTCACGACCCACGCCCACCAGCCCCGCATGATCATCTTCGGCGCGATCGACTTCTCCGCCGCGCTCGCCGCGCTCGCCACCAGCCTCGGCTACTTCGTCACGATCTGCGACCCGCGCCGCGCCTTCCTCGACTCGCCGCGCTTCACCGCCAACGCCCACACGGTCGCGAGCTGGCCCCAGGAGGCGCTGCAGGGCCTCACGCTCGGGCCGCGCGACGCCGTGCTCGTCTTCTCCCACGACGCGAAGCTCGACGTCCCCGCGCTGGAGGCCGCGCTGGCGACCGACGCCGGCTACATCGGCGCGCTCGGCAGCCGCAGAACGACCGCCAGCCGCCGCCGGCGCCTCGAGGAGGGCGGCGCGACGCCGCAGCAGATCGACCGCATCTTCGCCCCCTGCGGCCTCGACATCGGCTCCTCGACCCCCGAGGAGACGGCGCTCGCGATCCTCGCCGAGATCGTGGCGCACCGCGCTGGGCGCGCCGGCCAGCCGCTGCGCAGCGGGTCGGGCCCGATCCGCCGCGAGCGCGACTCGCTCGACCGCGACGCCCACGGCAGCCGCTCGCACGCGTGACCGCTCCGGCGACGCCACGCTCCGTGTGACGACGGTCGCGGTCGGGTAACCGCTGGCTGTGCCAACGAACGACATCACCCTCACCGTCAACGGCGAGCGCCACGACCTGAGCCTCGACACGCGCACGTCCCTGCTCGACGCGCTGCGCGAGCGACTCGACCTGACCGGCGCGAAGAAGGGCTGCGACCACGGCCAGTGCGGCGCCTGCACGGTCCTGCTCGACGGCCGTCGCGTCAACAGCTGCCTCGTGCTCGCGGTCGCGCACGACGGCGCCGAGATCACGACGATCGAGGGGCTGGCCGAGCCCGACGGCGAGCTGCACCCGCTGCAGACGGCGTTCGTCGAGCACGACGCCTTCCAGTGCGGCTACTGCACGCCGGGCCAGATCTGCTCGGCGGTCGGGATGCTCGCGGAGGCCGCCGCCGGCTGGCCGAGCGTCGTGACCGAGGACCTCGTCGCCGACGCGACCGACCCGGCCGCGCTGAGCGACGGCGAGATCCGCGAGCGGATGAGCGGCAACCTCTGCCGCTGCGGCGCCTACGCGCACATCGTCCCCGCGATCGCCGACGTCGCGGGCCGGCGATGAGACCGTTCGCCTACGAGCGGGCCGAGGAGGCGGCGGGAGCGATCGCGACGCTGACGGACGGCGCCCCCGGCGCGATGTACCTCGGTGGCGGCACGAACCTGGTCGACCTGATGAAGCTCGGCGTCGCCGCGCCCGACCTGCTGGTCGACGTCAGCCACCTCCCGCACGACCGCGTCGAGCAGCTGCCGGACGGCGGCCTGCGGATCGGCGCCGCCGTCCTCAACTCGACGCTGGCGGCCGACCGGACCGTGCGCGAGCGCTATCCGGTGCTCTCCCAGGCGCTGCTGGCCGGCGCCTCCGGGCAGTTGCGCAACCTCGCGACCGTCGGCGGGAACCTGTTGCAGCGGACCCGCTGCGCGTACTTCATGGACGTCTCGAAGCCGTGCAACAAGCGCGTGCCCGGCAGCGGCTGCCCGGCGCGGGAGGGCGACCACCGCAACCACGCGATCATCGGCCACTCGGAGGCGTGCGTCGCGACGCACCCGTCCGACATGGCGGTCGCGCTCGTCGCGCTCGGCGCGACCGTCGAGGTGCGGGGCGCGGCCGGCGCGCGCACGATCCCGCTGCCGGGACTCCACCGCCTGCCCGGGGACGCGCCCGAGCGCGACACCGTGCTCGACCCGGGCGACCTGATCACGGCGGTGGTGCTGCCGCCCTCCGCGCCGGGAGCCGTCTCGCGCTACCGCAAGATCCGCGACCGGGCCTCCTACGCCTTCGCGGTCGTGTCGATCGCGGCCCTGCTGGAGCTGGACGAGGACGGCGCCGTGCGCGAGGCGCGGATCGCGTTCGGCGGCCTCGCGCACGCACCGTGGCGGGCGCTCGTCGCCGAGGAGGAGCTGCGCGGCCTGCCCGCGACCGCGGAGTCGTTCGGCCGCGCCGCCGACGCCGAGCTGGCGCAGGCGCGTCCGCTGCGCGACAACGGCTTCAAGGTTCCCCTCGCGCGCAACCTCACGGTGCGCACGCTGGGCGAGCTGGCCGCGCAGGCCGAGCGGCGGAGCGGGCGATGAGCGCCGTCGGCAGCCTCGCGATCGGCACGCCGACCGATCGCGTCGAGGGGCGCGAGAAGGTCACTGGCGCCGCCAGATACGCGTTCGAGCAGCTGCCCGGCGACCACGCCTACGCGTGGCTCGTGCAGTCGGAGATCGCCAGCGGCGAGATCCTCTCGCTCGACGCGAGCCCCGCGCTCGCGCAGGAGGGCGTGGTGGCGGTCGCGTGGGCCGGAAACGCGCCGCGGGTGGCCGAGGTCGACGACCGCGAGCTGAGCGTCCTGCAGTCGCGCACGATCAGCTACCGCGGCCAGATCGTCGCCGTCGTCGTCGCCGAGTCGCTCGAGACGGCGCGCGAGGCGGCCGCGCACGTCCGGATCGACTACGAGGTTCGCGACCACGAGGTGGTGCTCGACGAGCACGACCCCGCGATCTACGATCCCGGGACCGTCAACGCCGGCTATCCGTCCGAGTCGGTCCAGGGCGACGTCGCGCGGGCGCTCGCGCGCGCCGACGCGGCCGTCGACGTCACCTACCGCACCCCCGCCTTCCACAACAACGCGATGGAGCCGCACGCGACGGTCGCGCTCTGGGACGGCGACGACCTCACGCTCTACGACTCGAACCAGGGCGCGAGCACCGTCCGCGACACGCTCGCGCAGGTGTTCGAGCTGGAGCCCGAGCAGGTGCGCGTGATCTCGCCGCACGTCGGCGGCGGCTTCGGCTCGAAGGGCACGCCGCGCCCGCACGTCGTCGTCGCCGCGCTCGCGGCGCGGATGACCGGCCGCCCGGTGAAGCTCGCCATCACGCGCCAGCAGATGTTCGCCTTCACCGGCTACCGCACGCCGACGATCCAGCGGCTGCGGCTGGGCGCGAGCGGCGACGGCCAGCTGACCGCGATCGTCCACGAGGCGCTTCAGCAGAGCTCGCGGCTGAGAGAGTTCACCGAGCAGACGGCGGTCGCGACGCGCATGATGTACGCGGCGCCGAACCGGCGCACAGCCCACCGGCTCGCGCGCCTCGACGTGCCGACGCCGTCGTGGATGCGGGCGCCCGGCGAGGCGCCCGGGATGTACGCGCTCGAGTCGGCGCTCGACGAGCTCGCGGTCGAGCTGGCGATCGACCCGGTCGAGCTGCGGATCCGCAACGAGCCCCCGCTCGATCCCGAGAGAGGGATCCCGTTCTCCTCGCGCGGCCTCGTCGCCTGCCTGCGCCTCGGCGCCGAGCGCTTCGGCTGGGCGGAGCGCGACCCCACGCCCGGCGTGCGACGCGAGGGCGACTGGCTCGTCGGGACCGGCGTCGCCGCCTCGACCTACCCCGCCTACCGCAGCCCCGCGACCGCGACCGCGCGCGCCGAGGGGGACGGCAGCTTCGTCGTCCGGATCGCGGCGTCGGACATCGGCACCGGCGGGCGCACCACGCTGACGCTGATCGCGGCCGACGCGCTCGACCAGCCGGCCGCGCGCGTCACGGTCGAGATCGGCGACAGCGCGCTGCCGAGAGCGGGCCTCGCGGGCGGCTCGATGGGCACCGCCTCGTGGGGCACCGCGGTCACGCTCGCGTGCCGGGCGCTGGTCGAGCGGATCGAGGCGCTCGGCGGCCACGTCCCCGCCGACGGGCTGGAGGCGCATGCCGACTCCTCCGACGAGGTCAGAGCGACCGACCAGGGCTACTCCCGGCACGCCTACGGCGCCCAGTTCGCCGAGGTGCGGGTCGACGCCGTCACCGGCGAGGCGCGCGTCTCCCGGCTGCTCGGGATCTTCGCCGCGGGACGCATCATCAACCCGACGACGGCGCGCTCGCAGTTCCTCGGCGGCATGACGATGGGCCTCTCGATGGCGCTGCTGGAGGAGAGCGTGATGGACCGCGAGTTCGGCGACTACCTCAACCACGACCTCGCCGGCTACCACGTCGCCTCCCACGCCGACGTCGGCGAGCTGGAGGCCGACTGGATCGAGGAGCTCGACGACCACCTCAACCCGATGGGCTCGAAGGGGATCGGTGAGATCGGGATCGTCGGCACCGCCGCCGCGATCGGCAACGCCGTCTTCCACGCGACCGGACGCCGCGTGCGGGAGCTGCCGCTGCGGCTCGACCGCCTGCTCGCTACTTGAGCGCCGCCTGGACCGCCTGCTTGAACTCGTCGAAGCCGAACGCGCCCTGCAGCCGGGCCGCGACTCTGCCCTGGCGGTCGATCGTGAAGAGCCATGGCTCGGTCGTCAGGTGGAAGGCTCTCAGCTGCGGCCGCAGGCCCTTGTTGGGGTTGTTGTCGACGTAGACCTCGTTGTGGATGAAGTCGACTCTGCTGCCGTAGGCGGCCTGGAGCTGCGCGGCGATGTCGGTGACGGGACCGCAGACGCGCGACTGGCAGAGCGCGGGCGTCGCGAACAGCAGCACGACCGGCTTCTTCCCGACCACGTCCTTGAGGCTGACCGCGTGCATCTGGTCGGGCGGGACGCGCGTGTCGATCTTCTTCACGACGCCGCCGACGGAGGCGAGCGTCGGCGTCGCGATCCGCGGCACGGCCGCGCCGACGGCCGGGATCGGGCTGCTCGCCGCGACCTTCAGCTGGGTCGTGCCGCCGAGCAGCTTGGTGCCGTCCTTCGTGACCGTCAGGACGTACCACGGGCCGGTGCGGGGCAGGGAGACCTCCGTGTGGTAGATCGCCTGCACCGAGCCGGTGTCCAGCGCGCTCGTCTGGCTGCGGAAGGCGGGGCGCACCTGGAGCGAGTCGGCCGGCGCGAGGTACGGCCCGCGCGCCGGCTTCGACGGCGAGGTCGCGATGTAGACCGCCGTCTTGCCGTAGACGAAGTCGCCCTTCGCGTTGATCACGCCGAACGCGAGCCGGTTCTCGCCGGGCGTGTAGACGGAGGTCGCGAGCCCGACCTGCGGGCCCGGCGTCAGCGTGTCGGCGATCTGCTGGAGCGTCCGGCCGCGCGTGGCCGGGAAGTCGCCGGTGACCGGCTGCTGCGCGGCGGCGACCTGCGCCGAGCCGGGCGCCGAGGAGGCGTCGACCGAGACGCCGCCGCCGGAGGAGCCGCCGGACGAGCCGCAGCCGGCGAGCGCGAGCGCGGCGAGCAGCGCGGCGGCGCTGAGGGTGGGTCGAAGCACGGGACGGATCATCGCGAACGAGGACGCCGCTGCGGCGCCCTTCCTTCCCACGCTACAGGCAGGAGGACCTCGGCGTGGTCGATCGAGCGGCGCTCAGGAAGCCGGCGCGTCGCCGCTGTCGATCAGCGCGGAGGCGGTCAGCAGGTCCTCCGGCACGTTCACGTTGAAGAACGGGCGCTCGTCGGCGATCTCCAGCACCCGCGGCGCGAGCGCGGCGACGGTCGCCGTCAGCGGCGCCGACGGCCGCTGCGCGAGCGCGAGGCTGAGCGGCGCGCGCGCCTGCGGGAGGTAGAGCGCGAACAGCGGCTGAAGCCGCCCGCCGGCCGCCGGCACGATCGCGACCGCGCCCTCCGTGTCGGCGCCCGCGACCGCCAGCGCCAGCTCGGCGTCGACGAGCGGCAGGTCGCCGGCGCAGGCGAAGACGGCGCGAGTCTCGGCGCGTTCGAGCGCGCAGACGATGCCGGCGAGCGGATGGCGCGGCTCGTCGGGCTCGATCCAGATCGCGACGTCGCCGAGCGGCGGCAGCTCGGTGCTCTTCTTCGCGACCACCACGACCTCGCCGAAGGCGCCCCGCAGCGCCGCGACGGGGTAGTCGAGCAGCGGGCGGCCGTTGAGCCCGACGGTCGCCTTGCCGCCGCCCAGGCGACGCCCGACGCCGCCGGCGAGCACGACGCCGATCGGCGCTGCGCGGTCGACGCTCATGGTGCGCAGCCTCTCACCTGATGCTCCTCGGACCGGGGCGAAAAGGCCCGCCCGCTGCGGGCAGCATAGAATCAATGCGATGGAAGGTTCCACCGAGACCGTTCGCAGCTGGCTGCGCTGCTATCGCTGTTGGTCGCAGAACCTCGAGGTGCAGGTGCACTACGAGGGCATCCACCGCATCGACCCGTCGACCGGCGAGCGCGCCGAGGTCGTCGACGAGATGCAGGAGGCCGTCGTCCAGTGCCTCGACTGCATGCACGACCAGCCGCACCTGGGCTTCCACAACGGCCGCGTCGAGCCGATCGAGGACCGCTGGGAGCGGATGGTCGCCGGCACCCCCTGGG
>JAATFK010000379.1 GCA_015655225.1 Solirubrobacterales bacterium
CGATCCGGCCGGGGCGGCCCATCCAGCGCAGAACGATCAGATCCCCACTCATGGCCCTACCTTATCGTAGGACGGGCCTCTAGGCCATGAGAAGGCTCGCCCTGGGACCAGAGACGGCGGTAGTCTTGGTCGCGATGGAGACGCGATCCCCCGCACCGTTCCAAGCGCTTCAACGCACGCGGGCGTTCGAGGAGATCATCCTCCAGATCGAGCGTGCGATCAGCTCGGGCGAGCTGGGGCCCGGTGACAGACTGCCGTCCGAGCGCGACCTGGCCGAGACGTTCGGCGTCAGCCGCTCGTCGGTGCGCGAGGCGCTGCGCGCGCTCGAGATGTTCGGCGTCGTCGTGGCGCGCCGCGGGACCGGCGCCGACGCCGGCTCGATCGTCGCCTCCGGCGCCGAGACGGGCCTCGTCAGCGCCCTGCGGATGCACTCCGCGCTGCTGCGGATCCCGACCGCCGACCTCGTCGAGGTGCGCGTCCTGCTCGAGGGTCACGCCGCCCGCGCGGTCGCCGAGCGCGAGGATCCCGACAAGACGGCGCCCCTGCGGGCGCTGGTGGCGCGCATGCACGAAGCGCACACGGCCGACGACTTCTACGACCTCGACACGAGCTTCCACGTCGCCCTCGGCTCGATCTCCGGCAACGCCCTGCTGCCCGTCCTGATGGAGGCGCTGCGCGGCTCGATGGCGCGCGAGATGCTCGCCGGCTACGGTCGCCTCGCCGACTGGGAGGCGGTCCGCAGACAGCTGATCGACGAGCACGAGCAGATCGTCGACGCGATCGACGGGGGCGATCCCGAGGCGGTCGAGCAGATGGTCCGCGGGCACATCGCGCGCTTCTACCGGACCGCGATCAGCGGCGAGGACGAGCCCGCCGCGACGCCCCCGAGACGCCGCCGGCGCAGACGCGCGTAGGGCCGAGCGGCGCACCGCTCGGGCGTGTCGCTGCGGGAACACCAAGTTGACACCGCGTCGAGCGAGTGAGAACGTTGTCCCGCTGCCGATCTTCGGCCTTGGAGGAGAGACTTGCCAATCGCGCACCGCATCGGTGCACGTCCTGGCCGAGAGAGCCCGCCGAACCTCGGGGACTACTCGGCGACGTGTGCCGGCTTCAGCATTCGTTCGCCCGATCGCCTCAACCCCGTGCTCGACATCCTCGACGTCTGGGCCGCCGAGGAGCCGGGAGCGCTCGCGCTGCTGTGCCTCGACGGGCGCGGCGAGACGATCGCGCGCAGCAGCGTCGCGGAGGTCGCCGGGCTGGCGCGCCGCGGCGCGAGCCTGCTGCTCGAGCTCGGCATCGGCAAGGGGGAGGCGGTGCTGCTCGCGCTGCCGCGGCTGCCCGCCTGGCACGCGATCTTCCTCGGCGCGATCCGGATCGGCGCCGTGCCCGTGCTGGTGCCGCCGGGCACGACCGGGCTCGCCCTCGCGCACCTCGCCTCGCGCACCGACGCGGTCGCGGTCGTCGCCGACGGCGCCACCCGCCGCGCGCTCGAGGTGACCGGCGCGCAGCTGCCCGGCGTCGAGGTGCGGCTGCTGCATGGAGCGCCCGTCTCCGTGCCCGGCTGGGAGGACCTCGACGCGCTGCTGGAGCAGACCGAGGAGGTCGAGCTGCCGTCCGACCCGACGGCCGCGCAGGACACGCTCCTGCTCCAGTGCACGCGCGGGGCGAACGGCGCGCCGAAGGTCGTCGCCCACCGTCAGACGTGGGCGCTGGGGCAGGTCGCGAGCGCGCGCTACTGGCACGACCTGCGCCCCGGAGACCTGCACTGGACGCTGCCGGGCGGCGGCAGCACGAGCGCCGCCTGGGGCGGCCTGTTCGGCCAGTGGCACGAGCGCGCCGCGGTCGTCCAGGCGGACCTGTCAGCGAGCGACACGGCCGCCGTCGCGACCGCGCTCGCCCGCCACGAGGTCACCTCGCTGTGCGCCGCGCCGGCCTTCTACGAGCGGCTCCTGGCGGACGGGCTCGAGGGCGTCGACCTCTCCCGGCTGCGCCACTGCACGAGCACCGGCACCGGTCTCGGCGTCGAGATCACGCGCGCCTGGCGGCGGGCGGTGCACCTGTGGATCTACGAGGGCTACGGCCAGACGGAGACGACGACGCTGGTCGCCAACTACCGCTCGGTCGCGCTGCGGCCGGGCTCGATCGGCAAGCCGCTGCCCGGCTGGAGCCTCGCGCTGCTGGGCGCCGACGGCACGCCGGTGGCGCCGGGGGCGGTCGGCGAGATCGCGGTGCAGATGGACGCCGGCGGCTGGCCGGCAGGCCTCTTCGCCGGCTACGAGGGCGATCCGAACCTGACCGCGCGCGCCTTCGACGGCTCCTGGTACCGGACGGGCGACCGCGCGGTGGCCGACGACGACGGCTACCTGTGGTTCGTCGGCCCCGTCGAGCGCGAGGGTGCGACCCCGGCCGAGGTCACGTTCGAGGCCGGGATGCGCCAGCTGCTCGACGACTAGCCGGTCAGCTCGAGCCGGGTGTGCCAGAGCTCGGTCAGCTCGTCGACCAGCTCGTCGAACGTCACGGTGAAGTCGCCCGCGAACCACATCCGGCACGCGCCGGTCAGCTCCGCGACGAGCAGCGAGATGCGCAGACGGAAGCGCTCGCGCTGGCGCTTGGGCTTGCGGGCGAGGAGCTTCGGCATGCGATCCGGGATGTAGGTCGCCGGCACCAGCTCGTTGCCGCCCTCGAGCCGCTCGACGGCGCCGACCTCCTCGATGATCGCGACGAAGGTGCGGTGCGCGTCGAACCAGCCGACCGCGCTCACCATCCACTCGCGCAGCGCGTCGTAGGACTCGTCTCTCACGAGGATCTGGTCGAGGTCGTCGTAGTAGGCGCCGATCTCGGGCTTGAGGCTCTCGGCGAGATCTCTCACCAGCTCCAGCTTGCTGGCGAAGTGGAGGTAGAAGGTCGCGCGGCTGGCGCCGGCGGCGGCGGCGATGTCGTCGATCGTCGTGGTCGCGTATCCCGCCTCCTGGAACGTCTGCAATGCACCGTCGATCAGTCGTTGGCGCGTGAACTGCTTCTGCTGCTCGCGCAGCGAGGCCCGCGCGACGGGCGCTGCCTTCGGGTCAGGGGGAGAGGAGGGGGAGCGGGCCATGTTCGAAGACTCTACCGGGGAGACACTGCGTCTAGCGACGCTTTAGCCGATCTCGCCAGCCGCGAGCCTCCGGCGCAGCTCCGAGCGGCGGATCTTGCCGCTGATCGTCTTCGGCAGCTCCTCGACGAAATGCACCTCGCGCGGGTACTTGTACGGCGCCGTCAGTCGCTTGACGTGGTCCTGCAGCTCGCGCGCCAGCTCGCGTGACGGGCGCTGCCCGGCGGCGAGGATCACGAACGCGCAGACGATCTGCGTGCGGTCGGGGTCGTCGCGGCCGACGACCGCCGCCTCGACCACCGCGGGGTGCTCGACGATCGCGGACTCGACCTCGAACGGGCCGATCCGGTAGGCCGAGGAGGTGATCACGTCGTCCGAGCGGCCCTCGAACCAGAAGTGGCCGTCCCCGTCGACGCGCGCCTTGTCGCCGGTGTAGTACCAGCCGTCACGGAACGCCTCGGCGGTCGCGGCGGGGTCGCCGTCGTAACCGTGGAACAGGCCGATCGGGTGCGGATCGGTCCGCACGCCGACGTTGCCGACCACGTCGACCGCGGCCGGCCGGCCGTCCTCGTCGAGCACGGCGACGTCGTAGCCCGGGACCGGCTTGCCCATCGAGCCCTCGCGCACCGGCACGGCCCGGTAGTTCGCGACCAGCACGGTGTTCTCCGTCTGCCCGTAGCCGTCGTAGATCGTCAGGCCGCTGGTGCCGGCGCGCCATTGGCGGATCACCTCGGGGTTGAGCGGCTCGCCGGCGCCGGTGCAGTGGCGCAGGCGCGAGACGTCGTGGCGCGTCAGGTCGCTCTGCACGAGGGTGCGGTAGAGCGTCGGCGGCGCGCAGAACGAGGTCACGCCGTGCTCGGCGATGATCCCCATGACCGTGTCGGCGTCGGGCTTGCCGAGGGCGACCTGCAGGACGCACGCGCCCTCGTGCCACTGGCCGAAGAGCCCGCCCCAGGCGGCCTTCGCCCAGCCGGTGTCGGAGACCGTCCAGTGCACGTCGCCGGGCCGCAGGTCGTGCCAGAAGCGGGCCGTGCGCACGTGGGCGAGCGCGTAGGCGTGCTCGTGGACGACGAGCTTCGGCGAGGAGACGGTGCCGCTCGTGAAGAACGCCAGCAGCGGATCGCTCGCGGCGGTCGGGTCGGCCGGAAGCTCCGTCGCTCCGCTCGCCTGCGCGCAGAGGCGATCCCAGTCCTCCCAGCCGGCGGCCGGGCCGGCGCCGGGCGCCCAGCGGATCCGGCGGCCCAGCAGCGGCAGCTCCTGCTCGATTGCGTCGAGCTTCTCGGCGCCGCTGGCGTCGGTGATCGCGCAGACCGCCGCGCCCTTCGTCAGGCGGTAGGCGAGGTCGCGCGGCGTCGACTGGTTGGGCGAGGGCAGCGGCACCGCGCCGATCCGCATCGCGCCCAGCATCGCGCCGTACCAGGCCGGCACGCGCGGGAGCATCACGAGCACCCGGTCGCCCTTCCCGAGGCCGAGCGCGAGCAGCGCCCGCGCGGCCCGGTGCGCGACCTCGACCAGCTCGGCGGCGCTGTGGCGCGCGACGAGCCGGCCGTCGCCGTCGATCGAGATCAGCGCGGGGTCGTCCGGGCGCTCGCGCGCCCACGCCTCGAGCACGTCGACGACGCCGTTGAAGCGCTCCGGCGCGCGCAGGGAGAAGTCGGCTCGCTCCTGCTCGTAGGACGCCAGGCGCGGCGGGGCGTCACGACCGGGCGGGGCAAGGGCAGCGGCGGTGGACATCGCGGTTCCTCCTCGAAAGACGTGCGGCAACTATCTGCTTGACACCATGTCTTGTCAAGCAACAGAGGTGTTGGAAAGACGATTGTGATGAAAATGACTTGACATTGGTTTCTCGGTGCTGGGAGACTCGCCCCGCGGCCGTCCCGAGACGGCCCGCTCGGTGGTCTCCGGGGCTCGAAACGCCCGGCGATCCGGCACGCAGAGCGAGGAAAGAGGAGAGAGATGGGAATCACCAGTTCGCCTGGCGCGGCGGTGGGGACCCCGGTCCCGAAGTACCTGTCCCGGGGAGTGCCGTTCTTCATGGTGCTGTTGGCGATGACGGGGATCGTCACCGACATCCAGGGGGTGTCGCTGCTGCCGCTGGTCGGCACGATGACGAGAGACCTTCACCTCAGCTCGTCGCAGGTGAGCTGGTCGCTGAACTCGATGAGCGTCGCGAGCGCGGTCACGCTCGGGCTGCTGTCACGCTTTGCCGACATCGTCGGCCACCGCCGCGTGCTGGTGCCGCTGATGGTGCTCGGCCTCGTCGGCTGCGTGCTCGACGCGCTCTCGACCAGCTTCATCATGCTGATGGTCGGTCGCGTCCTGACCGCGATCGCGATCTCCGCGCCGATGGCGTGGGCGATGCTGAAGGTGCGGACCGACGCGAAGGGGATCCAGCGCGCCGCGCTGATGACCGGCACCGTGATCTCGATCATGACGCCGATCGGCCTGATCCTCGGCGGCCTCCTGCTGAAGGCCGGCACGTCGTGGACGGCGGTCTTCTGGATCGTCGCGGCGGGCTACGCGATCATGCTCGTGATGGCGCTGCTGGCGCCCGAGACGCCGGTCGCGATGCGCTCGAAGGTGCGCCTCGACTGGGGCGGCGCGGCCGGCCTCGCCGGCTGGCTCGTCTGCCTGCTGCTCGCGCTCAGCAACGCGCAGACGTGGGGCTGGGGCTCGGTCCCGGTCGTCGGGCTGTTCATCGGCGCCGGCGTGATCTTCGTCGCCTGGGTCCTGCTCGAGCGCAACGTGCGCGACCCGCTGCTCGACTTCCGCGACATGGACAAGCGCCAGGTCTTCGCGGGCTACGCCTCGTACTGCGGCGTCTCCGCGCTGGCCAGCGGCATGTATCTGATCCAGCCGGCGCTGGCGCAGACGCCCTCGGCGGTCGGGTACGGCTTCGGCTCGAGCGTGCTGCAGTCCTCGCTGACGCTCCTGCCGATCCTGCCCGCGACGTTCGCCGCGACGCTCACGTCGAAGTACCTGCTGGAGCGCGTCGGACCACGGCCGCCGATGATCATGGGCGGCGTGCTGGTGGTGATCGCG